>NZ_DASYTH010000046.1:0-27191 GCF_036002505.1 Actinophytocola sp.
CGCGACCGGACCAACTGGACAGCAGCGGGCAAGTCGATCACGTCAAGGTCCAGAACATGTCCGATGCTGCCGAAGCCGCCGCGGCGCGTGGTGACGAGGACGTGTCCGGGTGTGCCAGCCTGGAGGGGGATGCTGGGCAGCCACGGTTGGATTCCGGCCACGGAGTCCGCGTTGTCGAAGATCAGCAGCCAGCCGGCGGCGGCGCGCAGTGCGTCGTGGACCTGTTCGCGGACTTCGTCGGGATCGTTCGTCGGGGTCAGGCCCAGCTTGCGGGCCAGGGCGGCGAACTGATCGGGAATTGTGGTTGGATCTTCGGCGGTGATTGACCACACCACGTCGTAGTCGGCGGCATGGGAGTACGCGAATTCGATCGCGAGTTGGGTTTTGCCGACTCCGCCCAAACCGTGTACCGAGTGAACCGTCACGGTGGACCCGGAGGACAGGTCCTGAGCAAGGGCGGCGAGAGCGGTGTCGCGGCCGGTGAAGTTCGGATTCCGGGCAGCCACTTTCCAGACCGTGGGCACCGCACCCGGGAACCTTGCCGGCCGGGGCACAGCTCGGCCGGGGAACGCCGGTGGCTGCGTCGGTTTGGCGCGACCGGCCAGTGCGTCGGCGATGGCCTTGCGTAGCGTGGCTTTGGCTTGAGCCTCAGGCTTGTCGAATACATCCACACTGACGACGCCCGCGAGGAGGCCCGGTTGTGGGCAATCCTGGATTCTGACGATCAGGAGTTTGCGTTGTTTTCCGTCGGGGTCGGCGGCCCAGGCCGCCTGCCATTCCGCCGAGCCGTACACCGAATTCAGGTAGGCGTCGGACAGGACCGCGATCGTTCGGGCGGCACCGGTGACGCCGTCCTGCATGTTCTGGGTCCAGTTGGTGCCGGGGATGAAGTCCCATGCCTGCACGAGGACGCGATAGCTGTCTTCTTCGAGGTTCCAGGCGACCCACTCAGCCCAGAGCCGGTCCGCCTGCGTGTACGAGACGAAGAAGTCCCATGGGTCGGGGGCCACCGCGCAATTCTGCCATTTTATTGGCATCCGGAGCCGAGCAGGCCCGTCACGGTGCAGACAACGCCCTGAACCAGGCCGGGCGACGTGGTGGTGGGCGGAGGTGTCTCCGTGGTGGGGGGTGGCGGCTCGCTCGGCGGGGGTGGCGGCGGTGCCGTCGTGGTGGGTGGGGGCTCGGTTGTCGTGGGGGGCGGCACGGTGGAGGTCGGCGGTGGTGTGGTCGAGGTTGGGGGCGGCTCGGTGGTGGTGGGCGGCGGCGTGGTCGACGTGGGCGGCGGGGTGGTCGTGGTGGGTGGGGTGGTTGTTGGCGTGGTGGTGCTGGGCGGGACGGTGGTGACCGGGGGTGGTTGGGGGGCGGCGATGGCGACGGTGGGCTCGGTGATGGGGGCGTCGGGGATGACGATGGTGCCGTTGCGGTAGGTGTTCATCCAGCTCAACACCAGGTTGCGGTAGCTGGTGGAGTGGTTGTAGCTGTAGATGGCTTCGTCGAGGCCTTGAGGGGTGCCGAGGTCGCGGTTGGCGGCGCAGAGGTAGCGGGCGGCGGCGAGGCTGGCGTCGTAGACGTTGTGAGGGTCGGCGCGGTGGTCGTTGTTGCCGTCGGCGGCCCAGCCTTTCCAGGTGCCGGGGATGAACTGCATGGGGCCGACGGCGCGGTCCCAGGTGGGGTCGCCGTCCAACGACGCGTTGTCGGTGTCGGGGATGGCGGCGAAGACGTTGCCGTTGAGGACCGGGCCGAGGATGGGGGTGAGAGTGGTGCCGTGGGTGTCTACCCGGCCGCTGCGGGCGTGGTTGGTTTCGACTTTGCCGATCGCGGCGAGGAGTTCCAGGGGGATGTGGCAGCCGGGTTGGGCGAGGTTGGTGGCGTCGCGGGCGCGGCGGTAGGCGTCGAGGACGGTGGTGGGGATGTCGCCGGTGAACACGGTGGGTATCACGGGTTGCGCGTTGTCCACTGTGGACACATCGGCGAGGCCGGCGGGTGGGGACGGCGGCGTTGGCCGGGTGGGGACCTGGTTGCCGGCGGCTGACCACGTGATCTGCTCGTCGTGGGTCGGAACCGGGGGTCCGCCGGCCGGTTGGGGGGTGGCGGGAGCCGCGGTGGGGACCGGGGCCGGGGACGCCGCGGTGGCCAGGAGCACGGCGCCGGCCGCGGCGATCACGCCGCCTGGCGGTCCCACGTGCAGCCGGTGCTTGCCACCGGAGCCGGGCTCGCTGACCATGATCCACTCCAGCAGCGGCGGTGGCACGCCGAGGCGGTGCCGCCCGCCCTGCCGCCGCTTCCGGTTCCTGGACCCGCGCGCATGCTTCACGTCTTAACGGTGCACGCTGTGCGGCCGCAGATATGTTCGGAGGGCGGTCCTGCCCGTTCGGGCAGCGAATTGTGGCCGGGAGTGCGGTGAAGGGGGCCTTCCTCACGCCCGGGGTGAGGAAGGCCCCCTTCACCGCACTGCCTCCCGGACCAGGTGCGTGTCGGTGAACTGTTCGAAGCGGACCACCTGGCCGTCGCGCACGGTCCAGTGGTGGACGAAGCGGGCGCGCATGGGTCTGCCGGTGGCGGTGAAGGTGCCGGTGTAGGTGCCGACGGCGACGACGTCCTCGCCGTCGGCGACGAGTTGCTCGGGGACGGCCTGGTAGTCCGTCCATTCGGAACCGATCCGGGCGAACACGCCGGCACGGATCTCGTCGGCGCCGCGATAGGTTCCGGCGTAAGGGAAACCGGCCATCTCGGTCCACTCGGCATCGGGGGCGAGCGGGGCCAGCATGGTGTCCAGGTCGGCGCGGGCGGAGGCGGCGTAGTGGGCCTGGATGATCTCGAGCGGGGTGGTCATCGGTGGCCTCCCGTGGGGTACGAATAAGACATGAGATCGTATATGATCGTAGACGCTCGGATGGTCGCAACGAAGAGGTTGCCATGACGTTGCTGGTCAGCACCGTCGACGTGTCGGTTCGCGAGCGCGAGGAGGCCTGGCGCGCCGCGGTCGCGGAGGCCTTCGTGCCGCTCGAGTTCCCCGACCCGCGCACGTTCCGCGGCGATATCTCCGGCGAGGTGCTCGGCTCGGTCGCGGTGAGCCGGGTGACCGCCGGGCCGCACCGGGCCGAGCGCACCCAGCGGCACGTCGAGCGCACCGAGACGCCGTACTACAAGGTGAGCATGCCGCTGCGCGGCTACGTGCTGATCCACCAGGACGGCCGCGAGGCCCCGCTGATCCCCGGTGACCTGGCCATCTACGACACCAGCCGGCCCTACCAGGTGACCTTCGACGACACCTGCCGGCTGCTGGTGCTGATGTTCCCGCACCGCGAGCTGCGCCTGCCGCACGACGCGGTCAGCGAGGTGACCGCGCGCCGTGTCTCCGGCCGCGCCGGCATCGGCGGGCTCGTCGCTCCCCTGCTGGTCAACCTCGCGTCCCGGCTCGACGAGATCGGCGGCGCGCAGTCCGCCCGGCTCGCCGACAACATCGTCGACCTGCTCGGCACGCTCTACGCCGACCTGCTCAGCGGCGCCGGCCACTACCCCGCCGACCCGCTGCACACGCTGCTGGCCCGCATCCACGGGTTCATCGAGGACAACCTCGACGACCCCGACCTCGGCCCGGAAACCGTCGCCGCCGCCTGCCACATCTCCGTCGGCTACCTGCACAAACTCTTCCGCGCCGAAGGCACCTCGGTCTCCCGCCTGATCCGCGAACGCCGCCTGGAGAAGTGCCGCCGCGACCTCGTCTCCCCGTGCACCCGCGGCAAAGCCGTGTCCGCCATCGGCGCCCACTGGGGCTTCCTCGACGCCGCCCACTTCAGCCGCGTCTTCAAAGCCACCTACGGCGTCTCCCCACGCGAATACCGCCTCAGCCGCGACCTCACCGGCCACGTCGAAATGTCCGCCACCTGACCGGACACTATGGGAGGAGTTGGCTGACGCCACCACAGCGCCCAGGAGCCGATGGTCGCCATGATCGTCAAAATGGGAAGCTCACGCTCATATTCGAGCGTGAACTTCCCGAAACGGCGATCTTGTCTCGTGTCTACGTAGCCATGATCGGCGTTGGCGTAGGCATTACCTACTGGTTCGGATGGGGTTCCTCAGTCATGCCAACGGTGACGACGGGCAACACCAACGCCCCCACCGCCATGATCGCCGAGCATGCCGCCGACCTGCTGCTTGCCCAGGCGCTGTGACGGGTTCATCAGGGCCACAGCAACGGCACGGCGATCCACAGCGCCCATCCGTTCAGGGCGTACCAGGCCAGGATCCACAGCGGGGCCGGGATGAATGTCCTCTTGGCCAGTGCCTCGGCATCATCGCCCTGCTCGAAGTAGGGACCGCTCATCCGATTGTGGACCAGTGCCCACAGGCCCACGGCCTCGCACAGGAGCAGCAGCCACGCCTCGGTGTAGGCCACCCACTGCTGTACGCCGGCCGATCCCCAATAGAACGCCGCAAATGCCACCAGACCGACGGCCAGGACGCTGCCGATAGTGATCACGTCGCGGCTCACCACCAGCACCAGCGCCATCAGCACGGTGGTCAGGAGCAGCACGGTATGCGCATGGCCGCGGCCGAGGAGCGCGGCGATTCCCAGGCCCGCCAGTGGCGGTGCCGCGTACCCGGCCGCGCTTCTGAAGACAGCAGACAACCACGAATTGACCCACGAACGCGTCATCCCGGAATGCGGGCTGTCGACCGCGATGAGGTACACCCCGCCGCCGGTCACGATGCTCACGGCAGCGTGCCCGGCCTCGTGCACAATGGTGCTCACCACGTGCAGGCTGGCCAGCACCCGGCGCCACCAGGTACTGGGCGGCACCAACCCCAGCAGGGCAATCAGCAACGCGACCATCGCGGTGACCACCACGACGTCCGATCCCGCCGGTGAGCCCGTGACCACCGGCGACTGCGCAAGTCCCGCCGTGTGCACGCCGGATAATCAACCACCAGCGGTGGTCCTCTGGCGACGCCTTCGACCCGATTGACTGTGAACTGGCCACTTCGTTCCGGATTGTGAGAGATCAGCCCTTGGCGAGGATGTTTTGGAGGGCGGCTAGGAACTCGGCGGGCTTCTCCAGGTGCGGGCTGTGGCCGCAGTCGGCAAAGACGATCTCTTCGTAGGTGCCGCCGCCGGAGGCGTATTCGTCGAGCACCGCGCGGGTTTGGGTGATCATGGGTTGGGGTGGGTGGGTTTCGGGGCCGGGCCAGCCGGGGATGGCGCCCAGTTGGCCCAGGTGGGCGAGGTCGAACATCGACGTGTCGGAGACGATCTGGTCGTCGGCGCCGCGGAGCCAGAGGATGGGGGGTTTGGGGTCGGTCTGGTGGAGGTCGTCGAGGCGGAAGTGGTTGGGGGACATGGAGTTGAGGACGCCGTGGGTGCCGGGGGCGACGTTGGGCCAGGCTTCGGTGGGGGCTGCGTCGCCGGGGTAGTGGTCGTCGCCGAGGCGGGAGGTGAGGATGGAGTCGACTAGGGCGTCTTCGTCGGCTGGGATGAAGGGGGGTTTGACGTAGAAGGTGCGGAGGATCTGGCGGGGGGAGAGTGGGGAGTCGGCGGAGCGGTCGCCGTCGCGGAGGCGTTGGACGAACTCGGGGTTGGCGGCGCCGGCTCCCGAGCCGACTCCGGAAGGGTCGACGAGGTCGCCGGTGGCGCCGCGGGTGCCGCCGTAGCCGTACGGGGAGACGGGGTTTACCAGCGTTAATGTGCGGACGGCCGAGGGGTGGTCGCGGAGGTACTGGAGCACGACGCCGCCGCCCATGCTCCAGCCGACGAGGTGGGCCGAGGTGAGGTCGAGGGCGGCGAGGGTGGCGGCGAGGTCGTCGGCGTGGTCGTGGAGGCCGCGGGTGGCGTCGATGGGGAGGGGGTCGGTGTCGCCGAAGCCGCGCAGATCCACCGCGATGGGGCGGTACGTGTCGGGGAGGGCGAGCATGGTGGCCCGCCAGAAGGCGCTGGAGGAGAGGTTGCCGTGGACGAAGATCACGGGTGGGCCGGTGCGGTCGGCCACCTCGAGGAGGTGCACGGTGAGCCGGGAGGTGGGCACGGTGCGGGAGGTGATCATGGCGAGTCCCTTTCTACGCCAGCCAACCGGCCACTGTGGACATGACGGAGGTGGCCCAGCCGAGTTGGAGGTGGTTGGCGGAGCTCACCAGGGTGGTGGCGCCGACCGTGGTGACGCCGGTGGTGTCGAGGGCGCTGCTGACGAACACCACGCCGTCGCTGGGGCCGCGGGTTTCGTTCCAGATTCCGACGATCGTCGGGGAGCCACCGGCGAGGAGGTAGACCGGGACGGCGGAAGGTGTTGGGGTGCCGCGGATCGTGCCGATCAGTGAGCCGGCGTTGATGGCGGCCTGGATGCCGGGACCGTCGGTGTAGAAGCCCTGGCCGCCGTGGTAGGTGGTGAACCAGTCCTGTGTGGACGTGTTCACGCCGTATACGCCGTCCCAGCGGGCGAGCATCTGGCGCTGGCCCGGATAGGCGTCCCAGCCGCCGGTCGGGGTGATCGACAGCTCGGGATGGTAGGTGTACAAACCGAAACAGGTCATCCGGGTGTGCGGGCTCGGCGCGTTGACGGTGCCGCCGCACTCCGGCCAGATGGAGAAGTCGTGCGCCCAGCCATGGGCGAACGGGTAGTCGTAACCACCGTTCGGGCCGCCGAGGAGGACCAGCCGGCGCACGTCGCCGGCGTAGGCGCGGCCCCAGGACGGGCGCACCGACGCGAGATACATGCGGGCGGACATCATGCCCTTGCTCCAGCCGACCACGTCGACCGAGCTGACCCCGAGCCGGGCGCGGATGATCGCGATCGCGTCGCCGACCTGTTGCGCCTGCTGGTAGTTGTCGCCCTGCTTGTGCGCGAAGCCGATGGCGAACACCCGGTATCCGCGGGAGCTCAGGTACTGCATGAGACCCGTGGACGGGCAGGACGCCGAGCCGCAGCCGAACCCGCCGGCCTCGTTGGGGTTCGCCCAGGCGCGGTCCGGGTTGTCGTTGGCGCCGTGCACGAGCAGCACCGGGACCGGTTTGCTGCCGGTGTTCCAGCCGGGCGCGGAGTAGAGCAGGAAGCGCGACGAGGACGGCCGCGCCACGCCGCCGAAGAACGTCCGGCGCTGGCCGTCCTGGTCGCCGCGGCCGTCCGGCGGGTACTGCTCGTCGTGGAATTCAGCGGTAAGGTCGCGGTACCGGTCGACGGACGCCCAGCCGTTGCTCACCGAGGGGAAGGTGGCTTCGCGGGTCAGGTAGGAGGGGTCGGCGGAGGCCGGCGCGGGCGCCACGACCGCCGCGACGGTAAGGGCGGCGACCGCCAGTGCGCGCCGTGTGAGCATCGCCAGTGACCTCCACGGGTGGGATCCGCGATTCAAATCCTCCGGAACCTTGGTGCTTCCGCGGCGTCGCCGTCAACGGCGCGGGGCACCATTCGGACCCGACGATACGTGTGGGTTACCCACATGTCGCGCACCGGCAACCGGCCGCCCGGCGTGGCGTGCGGCCCTGGGCGGCGCCTTCCTGGGACCCTTACCCCGCTCAGAAGAACTCCGTGAACAGGAGGCACAGAAATATGCTTCGGATAGACCGGGCTCGTGGCGGCCACGTCCGGTTGACGTTTGTCCTGCCGACCCACGAACCACCCGGCCGGGTCAGCGTGGTCGGCGATTTCAACGGATGGCAACCCGGAGCGCACGAGCTGCGCCGGCGCAGCAACGGCACCCGGTCGCTGGCGGTCACCGTCCCCGAGGGTTCCTCGATCCGGTTCCGCTACCTGGCCGAGAACGACCACTGGTGCAACGAGACCGAGCACCCCGACGTCCAGTGGATCGGCAACGACAGCCTCATCGTCGCCACGGCGCCGAGGTAACTCACGGAAACGGATGCGGGTACGGGTTGATGCCGTCCGGGCGCGGGTAGCCGAGCCCGGGCGGCACCTCGTAGAGCCGCGGCAGATCGTGCGTGCGGCGGTTGTGGTGGCCGAACGTCATCGGAAGTGTTCCCGGGATGATCACCTTGACGCAGGCGAAGTCCGCGGCGCGGTGCTCGGGCGTGGTCTGGTCCACCACGATCACGTCCAGGCCGCTGTCGAGGTAGCGGTGCAGGAGGTCCTCGAGGTCCTCGCGCAGGTCGGTGCGACGTGGCGCGGAATCGCCGAACGGACGGGTTTCCGTTGCGGCGGTGAGGAAGTCGAAGCGGTCGAACACCTCGGGGTTGGCGTAGAGCAGGGCGTGATCGTCCATTTCGGACACTAACGTGCTGTCGCGGGCCAGGGCGCGGGCGTGCCCGGCGCGCTGCGGGTAGTGGCGGATGAGTGAGGTCAGCGCCGGGGCGAGCTCGTGCAGCGCGCCGGCGAGGGCGCGGTCCGGGTCGAGGTGCGCACCGGCGGCGCAGGAGACCTTGGGGCGTAACGGGTCTCCGGTATCGTCAACGGCCATCAGCCAGACGCTGGGGATGCGCTGCTCGAGGGTGATGTCGAAGGCGAGGAGCCGGTAGCCGGTCTCCTCGGTGATGGCCGCGGCCAGCAACGGGATGTTCGGGTCACGGGTGTCCGCAAGGGATACCCGGGGCGCCGGGAGTCGGGCGTACCAGGTCATCAGGAACGCGTCCCGCTCGGCGATCTCCAGGATGCCGTGGAAGATCGCCTCCTCGATCGAGGCGCCGAGCGCGCAACCGTTGGAGACCTCGTAGGCGAAGCGCGGCTCATCCGGGTGGACCAGGCGGGTGTGGTAATACGCGTAGGACTCCGGCACCAGCACCGGTTCCCGCCGAGCGAACGAGTAGCCCCACACCCAGCGGCACGGGGTGCACTCGTCGAACGGGATGAACGCGAAGCCCGGCACGGCGTAGCGATCCGGCGGGTAGAGCCCGAACGTCCGCGGATCCACCGCGTGGCCGGCGATCTCGGCGTACGGGGCGATCACGGTGGTGCGCTTGCCGCCGGGCATGATGCCGCCGTAGCGTTCCAGCGCCTCGGCCACGGCGGCGGTCTCGGCGGCACGGTAGTCGCGGCCGAGGCCGAAGCCGGTCTCCACCCGGTCTTCGGTGCGCAGTCCCATCGGGGCGGCGGCGATGACCACTCCCCCGTCGTTCCACCGGGCGAGCGGGCGGATCAGGCCGACCTCACCGTCCACATAGGCCCGCAGCAACGCGTCGTGCTCCGCGGCCAGCGCCCGGGTCCGGTACGTGCCGGCCGGTTTCGGCCGGGACGACGGCGTGATCCGGGCCGACTCGGCGGTGTCGTCGGGCAGGTCGCCGCAGTCCGGGCAGAGCGGGTCGGGGAGGAACGGGTGGGTGGACACGGCGAGTGTGCCGAGATCAATTCGGAGCAACGCGTTGTGCGCCCGTGGAGTCCGGCCCGCCTGGACGTCCGCGGCCTGCTCGGCGACCAGCGCGGCCACGGTGGACACGGCGAGACCGGTGAGCGAGGGGGACGGCCCGTGCGCGTCCCAGACGCGTTGGTACGCCTCATCGTGCTCGCGTGCCCGGCGGCGGCGCAGCTCAGCGCAGGTCGCGCAGCCCGGCCGGCCGGGGAGCCGCACCGGGCCGATCACCACCGTGCCCAGCTCCACGCGAACCGGCACCAGACCCTCGTCGGGCAGAGTTACCTCAGGCATCGCGCATCACCACGTGGACGACCGTGGCGATCTCGTCCTCGAGCGGCACGATCTCGACCCTCTTTCCCTGCCGCGCCAACGCTTCGGTCAGCTCGAGAACCCGCACCGCCTCTTGGGTCGGACCCGCTGGCAGATGGGGCACCGGCGGCGGGGCGTACTCGGGTTGGTCGTTGACGCGGGCCTGGAACGCGAGCAGCACCTGCTCAAGCCCGTCGCGGACCGCGTCGGCCAGTGTCCGGCCGGCGGTGTAGGCGACGGTCCGGCCGCCGAGCTCCATTGCCACCGCCGGAATCCCGAGCCGGCAGGTCAGGTCGTGGCAGCGCACCGGCTCCGGAAGGGCCGCGGCAAGGCGGCGGTAGCGGGCACCGGTCGGGTCGAGTTCGATCCGACCGATGTCGATCATCGGGCCAACACCGGGCATGCCGATCAGCAGCGTCCGGCAATGCGCGAGCAGGCCGTCGATGATCGCGTCGTCCCTGGTGGGCGCCGCGGCCACGCCTGGACTCCGCGACACCGAGGCGGCCAGCGCCCGCAGCGCCGTGCGGTGGCGCGCAGTGGCGAAGTCCACGCCGTAGCCGTACACCGGGCCCACGCCGGGGACCGCGGTTCTGGCCACGTGCAAGGGAAACTGCGCGAGGTCGCCCTCGTCGATCCGGCCGAACCGGCCGAACAGGTCGTCGGACACCGAGTTCGCCCGCTCGGAGAAATCCCGGGCCCGCACGTCGACCTGGAACCGGTGGACCGAGGTGCGCAACGTGCGAACATCCACCCGCGTGACCACGGTCGAGGGCGGCTCGCCACCGGCCAACTCGGTGAAAGCCCGGTGCACGACCTGATTGGCGATCACCCGCCGGGCCGAATCGGTGAACGGTGCCGTGTCCTCAGTAGACGGTGAGATGAACCGCCGCAAGGCCGCGGACATTCCGCCGGTCGGGCCGAGGAACACGGCGTCGCCAGCGATCAGCACGGGGAACAGCACGGCTCGGGTCGCCGCGCAGGTGCGCTCCAAGCGGCGGGCGCGCGCGGGGTCGGGGTCGTGGGAGAGGTCGAACACCAGGTCGCCAGGGGTGCGACGAAGGGGGCCTTCCTCGCACTGGGCGTGAGAAAGGCCCCCTTCATCGCACTTCAACCCCGAGATCCGCGCCGCTTCCCGAACCGCTGCGGCCAGCGCCCCCGAGCCGAGCACCAGCGCGGATCGATCGGCCCACGCGGGCACGGGCGGGGCGGCGCACTCCATGATCACGCCGAGGTCCAGCAGCGTGGTGATCACCTTGTGCAGTGCGGTCTTGCGGTCGGGGGCGAGGTTGGCGGTGAGGTCGGCGAGGGTATGGGAGCCGTCGAGGTGGTCGGCGAGGCGGTCGATCCAGCGGTGGAGTTGGCTGCCGGGCAGGGAAACGGGGCCGCGGTGGGTGAGTAGGTAGGTGCCGTCGGGAGTGCCGCAGTGGTAGGTGCCGGGACGGAGCTTGAGTTTCATGGGCGGCTGCCCAGAATGAACTCGCCTACGCTGCACTCCTCGAGCGGGTCCAGGCCGGTGGCTTCGGTGAACGCGGCCGAGTCGCCGGTGCCGAGCGCGCACGGGGCGAGGCCCATCGCGGTGGCGACGGTGTACATGAGCTGGTAGAGCACGCCGACGTTCTTGAGGATCAGGGCGTAGGACAGCGCCTGGTACTTCCACATCACCCGGGCGAACCGGGCGGCGAGCACGATCAGCAGCTGCGGTGCGGCCGGCAGCTCGGCGCCGGCCGCGGCGTCGCCGAGCAGGCGGCGCACCGCGGAGTTGGACGGGCAGACCGAGCGGAGCGCGTGGTCGTGGCCGTCGTAGTGGTACAGACCGGGTTCGAGGCCGGCCACATGCCGGACGGCGAGGTAGAGGTCGAGCTCGTGCAGGCTGCCGGCGGACGGGAACGGGCGGTCGAGTTGGTCGTCGTCGTCCTTCGGGATGACAGCCCGCACCCGCGCGGTGCGATAGAGGAACTCGCCCAGCTGAGCCAGATCCATCGGGTGGTCGTCGTCGTGTGCGCGGATGGTGCGGCGGGACTCGAGCACGGTGCTGAGCGGCGGGTCGGCCACGGCGGCGAGGTCGGGGCGCGGCAGCGTGATCACCGGTCCGGGGAACGGGTCGCGGCGGGCCGGCGGTGGCGGGAAGCGGCCCTCGGCCCAGTACGTGGCGCCGACCGGCCGGCCCGCCACCGGGAACCGCGTGCCGAGCCGGGTCTGCTCGTGGAACCACAGATCGTGCGGGCTCCACTGGCACAGCCGCAGCTCCGTGTCCTCGGCGTCGCCGGCCGGCACGGCGAGCCCGGCCCAGCGCAGGTCGGCAAGCAGCCGGGCGGCGGCCGGCGCGGGCAGCCACTCCCCCAGCTCGGCGGCCGAGCGCGGCACCGTCAACATGCCGAGCACGGCGCAGACCCGCGGGTCCAGCACCGAGATCTCGCACCAGGCCCGCGGCGACTGCAGCACGCACTCGTCCCCGTCCCGCCGCAGCATCGCGAACCGGGACAGCCGCGAGTCCCCGTTTCCAGCCCGCGAGTCCCCGTTTCCAGCAGCCGAGTTCGCGGTTCCGAAATGCGAACTCAGCGGCCTGAACTGGGGACTCGCGGGCCTGAACTGGGGACTCGCGGGGCGGACCGGGCGGAGGGCGTAGAGCGGGTGGCCGGCGTCGGTGACCTCGACGACGAGCCAGCCGCGTGCGCGCAACCGGTTGACCAGAGTGGACCCGGCGCGGAGCTGGTCGGGATGGCACGGACCGGCGGCGAGCGTGTGCAGGGTGGACCGCTGCGCGTCGGTCAGGTGGCCGAGCGGCTCGCGGTGCGGCCAGCGGACCAGGTGCACCGCTCCGTCCTGGGCGGTCGCGGTGAACACCCCGGGCATGAGGCGGAGCAGCTCGGTGGTCATGACAGTGACACCGTTCCGAAGTCCGGCCGCGTGATCACGTCGAACGCGCTGACCCCGAACGCGCCCTCCACCGCGCTCGCCGCGAGGTGGCACAGCAGGTACCGCTCCCCCGGCTTCACCCCGAGCTTGGTGAGAAACAGGTACAGGTAGTTGAGCATGACCCGGTACTGAAGGAACCACGTCGCCTGCGCGGAACCTCGGCCGCGGCGCCGCTCGCCGTCCAGTTCGCGGTGAAACGCGCTGCGCGCCGGGTCCAGCCGGATACCCGGGTCGTAGTTGTCCCGCAACCATGGGGTGTCCAGGGCCAACCGCCCGGACTCGATCAGCTTCCCGGCCCGTACCCGGATCGGCTCCAGCACCGAAACCCAGTCCCGTACGAATGGCACCCGGCCGCTCAGGATGCTCGCAACCCGCCGCTCCAGAGACTCGGCGTGCGTCGCGTAGTGCCGGTCCCACCGCGGGCGAAGCTCCGCCGCGCCCGGGTGGCTGGCCAGGAACCCCTCGGCGTGCGAGCGGAACGACACGAACCCCTCGGCCACCCCGATGCCGGACAGCGCGTGCGCGGTGGCGATCATCAGGTCGAACGCCACGCTCAGCCTCGACCCACCCGCACGCACGCCGGACGTCGCCCGGAACGCCAGATCCGTTGTGGCCACGTGAAAATCCACGAGCAGTGCGGCGGCCTCGGGGCTGCCCAGCACGTGCGTCCGGTCGTCGTACGGCTCGACGTGCACCGAGTTGTCCGGGCGCCACGGCAGCAGTGGACCGGGGTCGGCCTCCAGCCGGGCCAGCCGCTCGTGCTCGGCCAGCAGCGCCAACGGATCCAGCACCGCCGTGGACGGCCGGCGGGCGAGGAACCCACCGACGATCTCCTCGACCACCGGCAGCACCGAGTCGAGCGCCGCGGTGTGGAAGTTCAGCCGCAGCTGGGGACCGCGCCGCCAGTGCCGCACGTAGTACGCGCCCTCGACCAGGTCGCGCACCGCGGCGAACAGCGGCCGCACGCCGGCACAGATCAGCGCGTCGAGGTCCTCGTGGTAGTGGACGTGCAAGCTGTGCCAGGTCATCGCGGTGCCCCGACCGTGCTCAGCGCGCCGGTGATCTGGCCGGCCAGGTAGCGGGCGTAGCCCTCCTCGGCCAGCGTCACGCCGAGCCGGTTGCAGATCAGGTGCGCGCAGATGTCGACCACCGTGAGGATGCCGGCCCCGGTGATCCCGCCCGGCCCCTCCCAGCCCCGGCCCGGACCCGTGAAGTCCAGAGTGGACAGTGCGTTGCGCAGCCGGGCCACCGACGCCGTCCACTCCGCCAGCGAGCCGGAGCCCAGCAGCTCCGGCGGGCAGGCGGCCAGCGCCCGGAGCCGCGTGCCGAGCGCCAGCAACCGGTCCCGCTGCGCCAGGTACCGCTCCTCGAACTCCGCCCACAGCTTGATCGGCGGCGGCTCGCCGGCGGCCCGGGCGTAGGAGGCGATCGAGGCGTGCAACGCGGCCGGGTCGGGCTGGCAGACGAACCAGGCCAGCAGGATGAGCGAGAACGCCGCGGTGTCCAGCCGGTCGGCCGGCAGCCCGCGGCGCATCAGGTCCAGCGCGATCCGGCTGGACTCCACGAAGTGCCGCTCCACCGCCTCGACGCTGGCGCCGTGGCCGTACCGGTTGTGCTCCGGCCGGTACCGGATCACCCGCACGGAGTTGTTGGGGTACATGACTTCCGTGTAGGACGTCAGGTGCTCCCAGCGGCCGAGCGCGACGGCGAACGCGGCGTACTGCTCCTGGGTCACCCGCTCCGGCGACGGATGCGCCCGCAGGTACTCCGTGCACCGCTCGACCAGCTCACGCTCCAGGCCGGTCTCAGCGGGCCGGACCCGGAGCCGGAGGTGATCACCACCGTCCCAGTGGCGCAGGAAGAAGAAGTCGCGCACCCGGCCGTCCGCGATCAGCCCGGAGGTCAGCGGGGCCACCAGGTTCCGGGCCAGCTCGCCCAGATCCCCTTGGTAGAACAGGTGCAGGCTGATCCACGCTGTGTTCGATTGGCTCGCTCCGCTCGCATGCGCGGGCCTTGACGCGATGTCTTCCCTCCTGCGCTGGTCGGTCGCTCGTTCCTCGCTCCCTGCGCTGCTCGTCAGTCCAGACATCGCCGGCCCGCGCGGGCGGTCTGTTGCAGGTTCGCTCATGGGGCCTCCGAAATCTCGAGCAGGTACTCGGTGACGCGCGGGCCGGCCTCGGCCGGGTCGGGCAGCGCCTCCTCGAAGATCACGAGGTGCGCGCCGCCGCCGGTTCGGTGCTCGAACGCCTGCACCTGGAACCAGTTCGCCACGTCCAGGTACACCGGCTTGCGGGCCTTCCCGAGAGCCCAGCGCCGGAACCGGTCCGGCTCCTCACCCACCGGCCACGCCCGGACGAATGTCCGCAGTGGAATCCCGTTGTCCCGCAACCAGGTCAGCAACCGCGCCCATAAGTTTCCGTCGCCCTCCCCCGGCCGGCGCACCGGCAGCTCGCCGGGCGGCACGATCCAGCGGGCGCGCTGGACCACCAACGAGCCGATCTCCACCCGTGGCAGGCGGGTGATGCCGGTCGAGCCGGAGATGTCCGCGAACGACGCCAGCAGCGGCACGCTGGGGTGCACCAGGAACGTGTCCCCGAACGCGAGCATGAGCAGCCGGGCCGCGGGCGGGAGCAGGAACTCGGCCATCATGCCGAGGTGCGCCGGTTTCACCGCGCGGCCGAGCCGAACCGACCGCAGGCTCAGCAGATCCGTGTCCGGGTCGTGCGTGACCACGAGGTCGTGCAACGGAATCCGCTGGTCCGCGGGACGGTCCGAGACGGTGAACGGGTAGTCGATCTCGTAGGGGGCGCCGGGGTGCCGGCGGTTGACCGTGCTCGCGAACGTGCCGCCGAGCTCGGCGAGGACCTCCGGGCGGGCATGCGGCGGGCCGGTCGGGACGGCGATGCCGCCGGCCTCACGGACGAGCCGGAACAGGCGGTTGCGGCCGCGGCCGTGACCTGGCATGGCGAGGTTGAGCACGGCGCGCTCACCACCCGGAGTTCGTTGCAGGTAGCAGGAAAGCGACTCCGGCGGGGTGATCCAGTCCGGCCAGCCGGCGACCGTGTGCTCGAGCGCGTCCGGGGTGGTGCCCGCGCGCAGTTCGGCAAGTGCCGCCGTGCGCAGGGCGTGCAGCTGGCGAACCCGCGGCAGCGCGCTGGCCGCGAGCACCGGCGAGGTCAGCGGCAGCGTGGCCACGTCGAGATAGGTGCCGACCTCGCCGTCCTTGGCTTGCACCGCGCGATGGAAGTCCAGAAAGGACAGTCGGGCGCCGGAACCGAAGCAGCGGCGGACGAGGTCGCCGAGCGCGATGCGCAGCGGCAGCGTCGGACCGAGGACGCCGAGCCAGCGGCGGAACAGGTCGAGGTCGTCCAGGGCCGGGCGCCAGGAGTCGCGGGAGAGCTCGACGACCGGGTCGGGATGCACGGCGTTCTCGTGGAACGCGGCCTTGCGCGGGCCGTCGGTGTCCCGGGTGATCCGCAACGCGGTGGAGAGATTGTCGATGGCGTCGTGCAGGTTGCGCTGGCGCGTCCGGTGCCCGGCGACATCGGTGATGGCCACCGGGCGGCGGAGCTCGGCGCCGACCCGCTCGAGGGCGGCCAGCGGTCCGGCGAGGTCGGGGCCGGCGGAACGCACCCAGGCGGCGAGGTCGCCGAGCGGGTCGGCGGACTGGTCCGGCACCGGGGGAACGGTTTCGAGCAGGCCGGTGTCGGTCAGCTTGGCCAGAAACCGCGACACCCGTTCCGGATCTCCGTTCGCAGCAAGGATGTCGTGCAGCTCGGCGAGGCTGGGCCGGCGCTCGCGGACGATCCGCAGGCACGCGCGGATGGCGGGGGTGAGCGGCACGGTGACGATCGGCTCGGGTGCCGCGGCGCCGAGAAAGCAGACGCGACCGCCCGACGCCGTGGCGGACGGGTTCACCCGGACCCGCAGCGAGCCGGCCAGCTCCGGGCGTGCGGCGAGGGTGGTCAACGTGGCGCGGACGATGTGGCCGTGCAGCTCGAACAGGCCGGCGGGCGGGCCGGGGTCGAGCGAGCAGGTGTCGCCATCGGTCCAGGTGCCGATGCCGCTGAGCGTGAACGTGCTGTACGGGCTGGTCTTCGTGACAGCGCGGGTGACAAAGTTGGTCAGCCCCAACAGGGTCCGGCGCTTGGGCCGGTGCGCACCAGTCAGCCATTTCTCCAGCTCGGCGGCGAGCGAGGCGCCGGCCTGGGACAGGGCGCGGCGGAACAGCGGATCGGCGGCGAGGTCGCGGAGCACCAGCTCCTTGTCCGCGGCTTCCGCCTCGATCAGCTCGGGGAGCGCGGCGCGGAGCCCGGCCAGCTCGTCCAGCGACGCCAACCAGGAACGCGTCCGGGCGGCGAGGGCGGCGGGAAGGGCGGCGGCCACGCCGGCGTCCCACTCGGTTCGGGCCGGGCGGCGGAGCCGGTGAATCGAGCGCCGCAATCCGATGACCCGCGGTTTGACCGGAATTTCGGACAATTCGCCGATCGCCGTGTGCAATGCGTCGGCAATCGCGTCCGCCTCGGCCCGGAGGGTTGCCTGGGCGGCGCGGATCGCCTCGAGGTGCGCCAGGCATTTGTCGAACCGCAGCTCGCCGATCGACCCCGCCGGCAGCCCCGCGATGCGCACGCCGAAGTACTCGGCCACCTGCCACCGGGGGCCGCCGCCAGCCCGTGTCGGGATCATCGCGTGGCTGCTACGAGGAACACCGGGTGCAGCTGCAGAAGCAGAAGCTGCCACACGCGGAGGCGGCGTTCTCGGGCATGCCGTGCCCCGAGGTCAGCGAGTCCACGGTGAGGCCGGCGTCCTCGAGCTCGAACACGTCCATCGGCAGATCGTCGATGTCGAAATCCAGCTTGTTGGAGATGTTCACTATTACCCTCCTATGTGGAATAGCGCGATGGCGCTGATCCGAGGCTCCTGGAGGGCCGGGCGGCGGTCAATGCAACTGGGCGCGCCCGACGACCCGCCCTCGACGCGCGCTCGAGGTCCGCGGCCGGATACCGTGCGGGGTATGGTGCTGACCGCGGAGTTGACGGTGGACCCGGCGTTCCGGATCGCCCCGGTGGGGCGGCGGCTGTTCGGCTCGTTCGTCGAGCACATGGGCCGGTGCGTGTACAGCGGGATCTTCGAGCCGGGGCATCCGGCGGCCGACCAGCGGGGGTTCCGGCAGGACGTGCTGGAACTGGTGCGCGAGCTCGGCGTGGGTGTGGTGCGCTACCCGGGCGGGAACTTCGTGTCCTCGTACCGGTGGGAGGACGGGGTCGGGCCGGTCGGCGAGCGGCCGACCCGGCTGGATCTCGCCTGGCGGCAGATCGAGGACAACGCGTTCGGGCTCAACGAGTTCCTGTCCTGGACCGCGGCCGCGGGCGTGGAGCCGATGCTCGCGGTGAACCTGGGGACGCGGGGTGTGCAGGAGGCTTGCGACCTGCTGGAGTACGCCAACCATCCGGGCGGTACGTACTGGTCGGACCTGCGGGTGCGGCACGGCGTGCCGGCGCCGCACGGGATCCGGTTGTGGTGCCTGGGCAACGAGATGGACGGGCCGTGGCAGATCGGGCAGAAGAGCGCGGCGGAGTACGGCCGGCTGGCCAACGAGACGGCGAAGGCCATGCGCGCCATCGATCCCCGGGTCGAGCTGGTGCTGTGCGGCAGCTCCCACGCGACCATGCCGACGTTCGGCGAGTGGGAGGCCACCACGCTGGAGCTGGCTTATGACAACGTGGACCACATCTCGCTGCACGCCTACTACGAGGAGCACGACGGGGATCTCTCGAGCTTCCTGGCCACCCCGGCCGGCATGGACCGGTTCATCGCCGGGGTGGTGGCCACCGCGGACTCCGTGCGGGCGAAGTTGAGGCGTACCAAGCGGATCACGCTCTCGTTCGACGAGTGGAACGTGTGGAAGATCTCGCAGTTCAACGAGCGCAAGGGCGAAGGCTGGGCGGCCGCGCCCGACCTGATCGAGGACACGTACACGGTCGCCGACGCGGTGGCCGTGGGCGGCTACCTGATCACGTTGCTGCGCAACGCCGACCGGGTGGCGGTCGGCTGCCAGGCGCAGCTGGTCAACGTGATCGCGCCGATCCGCACCGAGCGCGGCGGCCCGGCCTGGCGCCAGACGATCTTCCACCCGTTCGCCCTGACCGCCCGGCACGCCCGGGGCGACGTGCTGCGGGTGGAGCCGGCCGGGCCGACCGTCCACACGGGAGTGTTCGGCGAGGTGCCCGCGCTCGACGCGGTGGCCACCCGCGACCCGGAGTCCGGCGCGGTCAGCGTGTTCGCCCTCAACCGGCACGTGACGGAGCCGCTGGCGCTCACCCTCGACCTGCGCGCGCTGGGCCCGCTCAGCGTCGACGGCACCGAGTGCCTCGCCGGTGGCGCCGATCCTTACCTGGTCAACGACCGGGAGAACCCGGACCGGGTGCGCCCGCGCCCGCTCGCGGTGGCGCCGCCCGAGGGTGGCCGGCTCACCGTCGAGCTGCCCCCGGCCTCCTGGACCATGATCCGCCTGGCCGGGACGGCTGACTGAATTGGTCTAAACCTATAGGCTGGCCTTCCGCGTGCTAGGGAGGCCGAGATGGGACAGCTCGAGGTCGAGTTCACCGGGCTCCGGGCCGGCTCCGGGCCGGTCACGCTGGGACAGGCCAACGTCCTGGAGTGGATCGGGGTGCGGGAGCAGGAGCGGTCCGAGGTGCTCTGCTCGTTCGTGCCGGTGCCGGCGGGGTGTGGCGTCGAGGATGTGCGGGCGTCGCTGGCGATCCTGCTGGCCCGGCACGAGGCGCTGCGGACCACCGTTGAGCCCGGCCCGCCGGCGACCCAGACCGTGCGCGGCTCGGGCCGGCTGGTCGCGGAGCTGCACGAGATCGACGGCGCGGACGTGGAGTCCGTGCTGCGCGAGCGGATCGTGGCGCGGCGGTTCGACTTCGGGCGGGACCTGCCGTTCCGGGTGGCGGTGGCGACGCGGGATGGCGTGCCGTACCTCGCGGCGCTCGCGCTGTCGCATCTGGCCGGGGATTTCGCCAGCATCGCGATGGTGCGTGAGCAGTTCGCCGGGTTGCTCGCCGATCCGGGGGCGCGCACGGTCGGGCCGGTCGGGCCGCAGCCGGTCGACCAGGCCGGGCACGAGCGGACGCCGCTGGCCCGGCGGACCGCGGAGGCCGCGTTGCGGTACTGGGACACACAGTTGCGGGCGATGCCGCAGTGCGTGTTCTCCGTCCCGCACCAGGGGCCGGCGGGGAACCGGGAGGGGCACCTGCGGTCGCGGGCGGCCGGGTTGGTGCTGCCGGCACTCGCGGCGCGGACCGGCGCCGGGCACTCGACGGTGCTGCTGGCCGCATTCGCCACGCTCCTCGGGGTGCGGACCGGCAACCCGCGCGGTGCGCTGGTGTCCATCTGCGGGAACCGGTTCCGGCCGGGTATGGCCGGTTTCGTCGGCACCATCGCGCAGGACGCGCTGGTCCCGTTCGAGCTCGGTGCGTCCACCGAGTCCACCGTGGACACTGTGGTCGCCGGGATGCGGGTGGCCACGATGAGCGCGTACCGGCACAGCCAGTTCGAGGCGCGCCGGCTGTACCCGGTCATGGACGCGATCGCGGCCGAGCGCGGCACCCGGTTCCACCGCGACTGCGTGTTCAACGACGTCGGCGCGCACCGCGAGGACCGGCCGGTGGACGCCACGCCGCCGAACCTCAAGGACGTGGTGCGGGCGCTGCGGGACACCACGTTCCAGTGGCTGCACCGGTCGTCCTACCCGGTGGCCTGCTACCTCACCGTGCTCCGCGCCGGGCGCGAGGTCGAGCTCACGCTTTACGGCGACACCCGCTACCTGCCGGACGTCGAGGAGTTCCTGCGCGCCATCGAGACGCTGGTGATCGCCTCGGCGAAGCGGCCGGTACCGGTGGCGGACGTCTCGAAGATCACCGGCATCCGGCCGGTCGAGCGCGGCCCGGACTGGGTGTGGCTCGACTCGTGCTGGGTCGATCCGGCCGCGGTCCAAGCACTCCTCGACGACGTGCTCGACGGGCGGCCGAGCCTGGTCGTCGCCCGGCCCGGCCGGTTGACGGCCTACGTCGCCGACCCGGGCCGTTCCCTTACCCCGCACCAGGTTCACCAACGCTGCGTGGCGGCCCTGGCCGGCCGCTACACCGCGGTCGCGCCGAGCCGCTATGTGATCTGCGCCCGCGCCCCGGGCAACCCGCACGACGCCGGAGCCTGGGCGGCCCAACCGGTGGTCGCGCAGGGCTCCGGCCGCCTGGTGGGGAAGCAACGTGACGTTGCTTCCCACTGAGCTACTCCGTGGCCGGGCCGAGTAACGCGTGCAGTTGGGCGACCAGGCTCGGGTCGCCGTCGCGCCGCACGGCGTCGTCGCCGGCCCGGCGCCACAGCCAGAGCAGCACGTCGGTCGGCGACCCGCTGATCCGGGCCTCGGCGGCGCCACCACCCGGGGTGACGTCGACGCCCTCCGGGGTCAATCGGACCGACCAGCGGCTGTCGCCGGACTCGACTATGACGGTCTGCCCGCCGGCGCCGGTCAGCTGCTCGGTGAAGTACTCGAGCCAGGTGTGGGAGGCGAAGGACAGGAAGCAGACCAGCACCTCGTCGATGCCGTCCACGGCGAGCGCCTCGGGGATCGGTGCCAGCGCGACACCGGCCGCGAGCTCCGCGTCCACCCGGTGGATCACGGTCTCGTGCGCCATCCGGCGGACCCAGAACCCGACCGTCTGGTCGGGGCCGTACCAGGTGAGCGCCGGCTCGTCCGGCTTGCGCGCGGTGAGCTCGGCGACCAGCCCGGTGTAGGCCCGGTCGAGTGCGACCACCGGATCCTCGCCGCTGAGATCCGGCGGCCACGGTTCCGGGGCGGCGCCGGTGCGCATGATCTCGGTCTTGTGCAGGTACACCTCGGCGACGTGCCGGACCAGGTCGGCCATCGTCCATCCGGGACAGCTCGGCACGGGTGACGACCACGCGCCGGCCGCGACCTCGCGCAGCCGGCGGTAGTCGTGTTCGAGGCAGTCCAGATACGTCGACTTCTCCATGCCCGGGAGCCTGGCACAGGGGTCCGACAAATTCAGCCCAGCGCGGCGAGCCGCTCCCCCGGCCGGGTGGGCTGCTCCCCGGTCAGGGGCAGGGACCCGCGGCCCCCGTCGAGGAACGACCCGACGCCATCCTTGGCCGGCTTCAGGTTCACGCTGCCCCAGCCGGCGCCGGTGATGACGTACTCGCGGCCGTTCTGCATTCCGCGCGCCGCCTGGCTTTTCACGTTTCCCGGCGAGCACCGGAGAATTCCGGCCACCTGCTCCACCGGCAGATCCAGGCCGTAACGCGGCACCAGAATCGCGCGCTGGCTGGGCGAGAGCTGGCCCAGCGCCGACCGGACGGCGTCGCGCTCGTCGGTGGCCCGGGTCCGGTCCGCCGCCGGCAATTCCGGCACCTCGGAAACGGTATGCTCCCGGGACCGCTGGCCGCGCCCGCGATCCAGGAACAATCGGGTCACCACCGTCCGCAAATACGCGTCGACGGATTCCACCCTGATCCGCGACCACCGGGCATACAGTCGAACCGCGCCCCGAAGTATTCGCCGAACTCCGCGTCATGCCGCGCCACGCCTCCAATACGGCGAAGCCCCGGCCGAGGTTGCCGCTCGCAGGCTTCAATCCACACCGGCACGGGTAACCACCGTGCGGAGGGCGCCGAGCACGCTGAGCAAGTCGGGGCACAGCTACTCGGCGTCACCCGTCTGTGCGCTGTCCTGGTTGACCGGTCGGTTCGGAGCAGTGGCCGGCCGGTTGGCGTAGGCCGATTGGCGCTAGTCCGTGGGGTGGGGTGCCAGAAATGCTTAGGGCCCCTACGGATGGTGGGAGATCCATGGTGGAAGCACGGCCGGGGTATGTCCTGCGGGCTCTTGAGCTGTTCGCCGGGTACGGCGATCGGGACGCGATCGTCGGGATCCAGTGGGAGGGGCGGTGGACGTACGCGCAGGCGCGGGCGCTGATCCTGGACATGGCGGCGCGGCTGCGGGACGACGGGTACCGGCCGGGCATGACCGTGGGGATCGTGGTGGCGCACCCGCCGGAGGCGCCGCTGCTGCAGCTCGCCCTGCACCTGCTGGGGTGCCGGACGGCGTGGATCGAGTCGGACTCGCCGCGCCGCGACATCGACGAGTACCTGGCGCTGGTGCCGCCGGAACGGTTCATCTACGACACCCGCACGCGGCATGCGAAGGTGGGGCGGCAGCTGGCCGAGGAGCTGGGCGTGCCGGTGCACTGCCTCGGGCCGGACGGGCTCGGACCGGACCTGCTGGTGCCTGCGGCGTCGCCGGTGGAGCCGTTCGACCTGGCCACCGCCATGGGCGCGGTCGAGTCGATCTACCAGACCACCGGGACGACCGGCCGGGCGAAGCTGATCCGGCACGGCGCCGGGATGTTCGAGCAGATGACCGCGCTCGGCGAGGAGTGGGAGGCACGGGGCCGCCCGCACCTGCGGCACCTGTCGCTCACCCCGATGTGGCACGCGGCCGGGCAGGCCGCGGCGCTGCTGAACCTGACCAGCGGGGGCACGCTGTTCATCCCGTTCCGGTTCCGGTCCTGGGAGTACCTGGAAGCGATCGAGGAGCACCGGGTCACGTCGGGGTACATCGCGCCGTTGATGCTCAACGCCATTCTGGACGATCCGCTGGTGGAAACCGCCGACCACAGCAGCATGCAGCTGCTGAGCCTGGGCGGCGGGGCGGTCACGCCGGCCCGGCTGCGGCAGGCGATCGAGCGGTTCGGGCCGGTGGTGCGGATGACGTACGGGCTCTCCGAGCTGCCGTACATCTCGGACTATCCGAACATGACCGTGGACCCGGATCATCCGGACCGGCTGCGCTCGTGCGGGAAGCCGTACGGTGACGTCCGGGTGGAGATCCGCGACGAGGACGGCAACCGGCTGCCGCCGGGCGAGGTCGGCGAGTTGTGGGCGTCGAGCAAGCTGTGCCTGCTGGAGTACATGGGGCAGCCGGAGCTCACCGCGGAGCGGCTGGTGGACGGGTGGCTGCGGACCCGGGACCTGGGGTACGCCGACGAGGACGGCTACCTGCATCTGGTCGGCCGGGTGCAGGACATGATCATCACCGGGATGGGTGCCGAGCACATCTTCCCGCGACCGATCGAGGAGGTGCTCTCGGCGCACCCGGAGGTGCGGGCGGCCGCGGTGATCGGGGTGCCGGACGACACGCTCGGCGAAGTCGCGTACGCGTACGTGGTGACGGCCGAAGGGTCGGCGGTCACCGCGGAGGAACTGTCCGAGCCGATCGCGGAGAACCTGGGTGGATCCTGGGTGCCGCAGACCATCGAGTTCGTCGCGGACCTGCCGCACACCGCCAACGGCAAGGTCGACGTCAAGGCGCTCAGGGCCGCCTGGGCCGCCGCTCATCCGACCACCGCCCCCGACACGATCGGCAGCCCCACATGAATCGCGGGGTCCGGCCGTGAGTGATTCCCCCAGCCGATTAGGCCTGGTCGCGCTGCTGACCGCGAGCACCGTGTCCTCGATGGGCAGCCGGGTGTCCGTTGTGGCCATCCCGTGGCTGGTGCTGGTCACCACCGGCAGCCCCGCGGACATGGGTCTGGTGGTCGGCGCGACCATGATCCCCTATCTGGCCGCCAGCGTCTTCGGCACGCCGCTGGCTGACCGGCTGGGCCTGCGAGCCACCGCGATCACCGCGGACACCGTCAGCACGATCACCACCGCGGTCATCGCCGCCAGCCCGCGGATCGGTCTGCCCACGATCCTCGCCATGGTGGCCATCTCCGGCATGATCCGCGGGGTCGGCGACCGCACCAAGCACGTGCTTCTCCGCCCTGCCGCGGAGACCGCCGGCGTCCCGATCGCCCGGGTGACCGCGATCTACGACGGCCTGGACAACGGCGCCACCCTGGTCGGCATGCCGGTCGGCGGCCTGCTGATCTTCTGGTTCGGTGCGCAGGGCGCGGTCTGGGTCGACTCCGTGTCCTATGCCGCGTCCGCGTTGATCTTCGCCACGCTGGTGACCGCCGGGAGCGAGCCGAAGCAGGAAAGCAAACCCGCCGAGCCGTACCTGCGCGCGCTGCGTGCCGGTGCCCGGCAGTTGGGCAGCGATCGGCTGCTGCTCAGCATGCTGGCCATGGTGTTCTTCGCGAACATGGTGAACCAGGCGACGACGACCGTGTTCATCCCGCTCTGGGTGTCCGATGTGCTGCATTCCCCAGCCGCGCTCGGCACCATTCTCGGTGCGTTCGCGGCCGGCGCGGTCGTGGGAAACCTGGTGTTCACCGCGCTCGCCGTGAAGCTCACGCGGTACGTCGTGTTCGCCGTGTGCCTCGCGATCAGTGGCGCACCGCGGCTGTTCGTGTTGGGGTCGAGCCACAACCTGGGCGTGGTGCTGGCCGTGACGTTCCTGTGTGGACTGGCGATGTCGGCGGTGAACCCGATCCTGGGGGCAACCCTGTACGGCCGGGTGCCCAGCGATCTCCAGACCCGGGTGTTCGGGTTGGTGGCCGCGGTCGCCTACGCCGGGTTCCCGGTGGGTGGGCTGCTCGCCGGGTGGTCAGTGAGCGGGTTCGGCCTGACCGCCCCGATCCTGGTCGGCGGGGTCGTGTACCTGGCGGCCACGCTGCTGCCGCTGCTGCGTTATCGCGGCATGTCCCTCGTGCCGGCCGAGGTGAGAGAGGAGGAGATGACAGAGGGGCCAGCAAAACCGTAGTCTCACCGGCCCCTGACCGTGTTTCACGGTCTTCACGAACGTGACCAGGAATCACGCAATATGATTCCGTACCGCTCGCGGTTCCTTATCAGCTCACTCGGAGCCAGCCAGCACGGTACGCATTCGACCCTCCTATCTGTCGGTTGCGTGGTCAGTTGGTCAGCTATGCCTTACTCGGAGGCGGTCCGCACGGTACGCATTCGATCCTCCTTTGCCCGCATACGGTCAGTTACATTGGTGAACCAAGAAGACGACGCCTGTGATGACCGAAGCCGCACTAGCGTCGTCAACTTGAAAAGTAGTGCCGCCGGGCCTGGAAGTAAATAGCCCGAATGGCCGCCTCCAGAAGGCTGTAAGCTATCCGTAAGTTGGAGCCTATCTAACGATCGGCTCTTTATAGAATGGCGTGTTAGCGGGCCGCCTCGGTGGCCGGGCGGCGATCCCAGCGCTGCTCGATGCGGCCGAATCGCCAGATCGCGACGGCGAGTAGCCAGGTGACCACGAATAGAGCCACAACGGCGTAGCCGACATACTCCAGGTCGATCGCGCCGATCCAGGCCAGCGGGCCGGAGGTGATGTCAAGCTTCTCGGCGAGCAGCCCGAGCAGCTCGACCAGGCCGATGCCCAGGGCCACCGTGACCGAGAGCGCGGTGATCGTCAGGTTGTAGAACACCTTGCGCACCGGCCGCAGGAACGCCCACCCGTACGCAGCGGACATGAACGCCCCGTCGGCCGCGTCGAACGTGCTCATCCCGGCGGCGAACAGGATCGGCAGCGTCAGGATGGCGTACCACGGCAGGGAAAACGCCGCGGCGCCACCGGCGAGGACGAGCAGCGAGATCTCCGTCGCGGTGTCGAAACCCAGGCCGAAGAGCAGGCCGACCGGGTACATGTGCCACGGTTTGCTTACCGAGCGCATGACCCGGTTGAGGATGCGGGCGAGGAAGCCGCGGTTGTTGAGATGGTGCTCCAGCTCGGCCTCGTCAAGGTGTCCGTTGCGCATACGGCGGAAGACCCGGGTGATGCCGGCCAGGGAGATCAGGTTCAGCAGCCCGATCAGCACCAGGAAGACGCCGGAGACGATCGTGCCGATGAGCCCGGTGGTCTGCTGCAGTTGGGACGATTCGTCGCCGACCTGGTTCGCCAGCGCGCGGATGCCGAGGCCGACGAGGACGCACAGGCCGAAGACCACACTGGAGTGACCGAGGGAGAACCACAGACCGACGGAGAGTGAGGGCTTTCGCTCGCCGACGAGTTTGCGAGTGGTGTTGTCGATGGCGGCAATATGGTCAACATCGAAGGCGTGGCGGACCCCGAGCAGGTAGGCGGTGACCCCGAGGCCGATGCCGAAGGCGGTGCCGTTGCCGAGGGCATACTGGTGCGGGCTGACGACGAGTACGAGGAGTCCCCAGCCGACTACGTTGAGCAAAATGACAAAGGCGGCCATCGCGGCGATCGTGGTCCACTCGCCGCGGTTCCAGCGGCGGATGCTGGTGGGGGTCACGGGTGCTGTCCTCCGATCATCCATGGTGCCCATCCTGCGCCACCGTGTGGTTATTGCCAAGTAGGTGCAGGAAGGTGTGATGTAGGGGGTTCGGAGGTGGGGTGGGGGGTGGATGGGTGTGCGTACTTGGGGGTTGGTCGGGGTGCGGCGCTTCGGGGTTGGTCAGGTGCGCGGTTTCGGGGTGGGTTCGGGGGCGGCGCGCATTGTGCGGGGTCGCCCCTCCGGCCTCAAGGGCGCCTGCGGCGTCGGCTTCGCCGATCGCGGCCAGACGCCTCGACGTGCGCAGTTCGGCAAAAGTCGGCCGCGACCCTTGACCCCGGAGCCTCTGCGACCCCTGGGGCCGCGCACAGCGCGGGCAGGGCGGACGCCCTGCCCCCCACCCGCGCACCGCCCCCAAACCCCAACAAGCCGCAGCACCCCCATTCACCCGAAAGAGCAAAACCA
>NZ_DASYTH010000047.1:0-5399 GCF_036002505.1 Actinophytocola sp.
TGAACGCGGCCGAACCACCGCCCCAGCCGGATCCCGTGAAGATCCAAATCTCCACCGCCATCACGTGCAATTTCGTCAAGGTCGGAGTGACCCGGGAATGCTCGCCGATAGTGGTACGCAGCGTGGGTAGCGCACCATTGAAGGTCACCAGCTTAGAGTTCAAGGGGACCAATGCGAACGAATTCGCACTGAAGGAGAACGGCTGCGACGGCCTAGCCCTCGATCCAGGTGAGTCGTGCACGATCACGGTGCGGTTCACACCCGGCGCCAAGGGAACCCGAAGTGCCCAACTGGTGGTGCACCAGAACCTGCGCGGACCGGCATCGACCGTCAAGTTGACCGGTGGCTCCTCGACGACCACCAGCAGCACCACGACCACGACCCGTGCTCCCACGCCTACGACGACGGGGAACGCCGGGTCGGGTCCGTGATGGGTTAGCTGTCGTTGACCCTTAGCTGATCGTGCAGGGGGAGCCGTTGAGGGTGAACGCGGTTGGCTTGCTTGAATTGCCGGTGTGGGTGGCCTGGAAGCCGAAGTCACCGACGGTGGCGCCCGGGTTGATCACTCCGTTGTAGCTGACGTTGCGGGCGGTGACCTGGCCGGAGGTGGGGGTGTACGTGGCGTTCCAGCCGTTGGTGATCACCTGTCCGGAGGGGAGGGTGAACACCAGGGACCAGCCGTTGATCGCCGCGGTGCCGGTGTTGGTGATGGAGAAGTTGGACGTCAGGCCGGTGTTCCAGGCGTTGACGGTGTCCGTCACCCGGCAGGTGCCGGTGGGGCCGGCCTGCGTGGTGAACGTGATCGCCGCGGACGGGGTGGAGAGGTTGCCGGCGCCGTCCCGGGCGCGGATGAACACCTGGTACTGCGTGGACGGGGTGAGACCGGTCAGCGTCACCGAGTTCGTCGTCGGCGAGGACAGGATCGGGTCCGTGGCGCCCTGTTCGCGGTAGACGTTGTAGCCGGCGAGGCCGCTGCCGCCGGCGTCGGTGGACGCGGCCCACGACAGGTTGGCGCCGGAAGAGGTCACGCCGGACACGCTCGGGGTGCCGGGCGCGGTCGGCGGGGTGTTGTCCGGCATTCCTCCGCTGTAGATGGTGGCTTCCCGGGAGGTTTGGCGGATTCCGTTGGCGCCGTTGAGGATTCGGGTGCCCCAGGCGGTGGGGGTGGCCGGGTTGAAGTTGAGGACCATGTCGAGCGGTTCGTTGCCGCCGCTGTTCCCACTCCACGACCAGCCGATGTAGCCGAGGCCGCGGCCCTGCGCCTGGGCCATCATCGTGTCCTCGTCGGGGTCTCCGCCGGGGAAGGACGCGCCGAACTCGCCGATCACCAGGGGGAGGCCGGCGGTGCGGAACGCGTCCAGGTAGGACGTGATCGACGCGGCGGTGCTGAACACGGCGTACATGTGGATGGAGAACACCGTGTTCCGCTGCGGGTCGCTGGCGAACACCGCGGCCGCGTTGTCCCGCATGCCGAACTGCCAGTCCTGGCCCCAGTTCGGGGCGTCCACCATGATCAGGTGCTGCAGCCCGGCGGTGCGCAGCCGCCGGATCGCGTTGGTCGTCGCGCTCGCCCAGCCGGTGTTGACCTGCGCGTTGTTGCCGAACGGCTCGTTGCCGATGTTGATGACGACGAAGTTCTCCTGGCCCTGCAAGGCACTCGCCACGCTGATCCAGTAGCTGGCCGCCTGGTCGAGGGTGGCGGCCGCGCCGTCCTCGCCGAACCCGGTGGTGTCGTGCGCCTCGAGCACGCAGATCAGCCGATTCTGCTTGCACAGGGCGATGACACTGGTCACTTCGCTCGCCGGGTTCGGGCCCCAGCGCTGGCCGCTGCCCAGCACCACCCGCACGGTGTTGGTGCCGAAGCTCTTGATGTTGGCGAACGAGCTGGTCTGCTGCGGGAACCAGACGTGCGGATGGTTCACGCCGCGCATGATGAAGTTGCTGCCGTTGCCCTCGACGATCTGCGTGCCGCTGACGTGCAGCCCGACGGCCGCGTGTGCCGGCGCAGCACCCCGCCCACGAATGCGATCCCTTTCTTCACGATCTACCTCCGTCGCAGCGCACGTGACGGCGACCTCCGGCCAGCGTAGTCGGACACGAATCGGTAACACAACCGGTTAAGTTGAGTAGTGAGCGGAACAGCTCCTTGTTTTCTTGATCGATTTATGAACCGGTTCGTTCCGTCCGCGAGCGCGGGTGTTGCCATGACGTAGCGCTTGGGTGACTATGAGAGAGCATCTCTGGGAGCGCTCCCAGAATGGGATCTCTGCCTGCCGCAAGTCAAGGAGGAGTTGCGCATGAGGCGTCTCATCGGGGCCGTGATCACGGCCTGCGCGCTGACAGGGGGGATGCTCGTCACGGTGACACCGGCACAAGCCGTGGTGACCTGCGAGAAGTTCGGCACCTTGAGTATCCAAGGTGGACGGTACAACGTTCAGAACAACGTGTGGGGCGCGGACACCGCCCAGTGCATCGACACTACCGCAAACGGTTTCAACGTCACCAGGGCCGACCACAACAAGGCGACCAACGGCGCGCCGGCGTCGTACCCGTCGGTGTACTTCGGCTGCCACTTCGGCAACTGCTCGTCCGGCAGCGGGCTGCCGCTGCAGGCGAACACGACCGCCTTCGCCAACATCCGCACCAGCGTGAGCATGACCTACCCCGGCTCCGGGACCTTCGACGCGGCCTACGACATCTGGTTCGATCCCACGGCGAGAACGACCGGCCAGAACACCGGCGCGGAGATCATGGTCTGGCTCAACCGCCAGGGCTCCATCCAACCCATCGGCTCCCCGATCGGCACGGCGACCATCGCCGGCAGCAACTTCGATGTCTGGTTCGGCAACACCGGCTGGAACGTCGTGTCCTACGTGCGCACCTCGACGGCCACCTCGCTGAACTTCGCCGTGAACGACTTCTACTCCGACGCCGTCAACCGCGGCCGCGCCCAGCGGAACTGGTTCCTCACCAGCATCCAGGCCGGCTTCGAGCCGTGGGTCGGCGGAGCCGGGCTCGCGGTCAACTCGTTCTCGGTGACCACGGACGGCGCCCCGCCGCCCCCGCCGCCTCCTCCTCCGCCCCCGCCGCCGGGTGGCTGCACCGTGCGCGACGACGTGAACGCCTGGAACACCGGCCTGACGTCCAACTTCACCATCACCAACAGGAGCGCCACCGCGATCAACGGCTGGTCGCTCGTGTTCACCCTGCCCGCCGGCCAGAACATCACCTCGACCTGGAACGCCACGTACACCCCGACCTCCGGGCAGGTGACGGCCCGCAACGTCGGCTTCAACGCGGCGATCCCGGCCAACGGCGGCACGGTCAGCGGGTTCGGCTTCCAGGCCACCCACACCGGGAACTCGGGTAAACCGACCTCGTTCACGCTCAACGGCACCGCGTGCACGGTGGGGTGAGCGCAATGTACCGAATGGCCACCACCGCCACCCTCGCCGCGCTCACGATGGCGATCGGCTCGGCCGCGGCGCCGGCCGCCGATCCGGTCGTCATCCAGGCCGTGCCACCGACCCCGCAGGTCGCCAGCACCATCGTGACCGGCCTGACGGCACCGTGGGGTCTGGCCTTCCTGCCGGACGGCTCGGCCCTGGTGTCCGAACGCGACAGTGCGCAGATCAAGCGGATCGCCAACGGCACGGCCACCTCGGTCGGCACCGTTCCCGGTGTCGTGCCCGGCGGCGAAGGCGGGTTGCTGGGCATCGCCGTCGCGCCGACCTTCGCCACCGACCGCTTCGTGTACGCGTATTTCACCGCCTCCGGGGACAACCGCGTGGTCCGCATGCCGTTCAACACCACGCTCGGCACGCCTCAGGTGATCGTCTCCGGCATTGCCAAGAACACCATCCACAACGGCGGCCGGATGGCGTTCGGGCCGGATGGTCTGCTCTACATCTCCACGGGCGACGCCGGCAACTCCGCCAACTCGCAGAACCCCAACTCCCTCAACGGAAAGATCCTCCGGGTGACCCCGACCGGCGCGGCCGCCCCGGGCAACCCGACCGCCGGGAACCGGATGTACAGCCTCGGTCACCGCAACGTCCAAGGTCTCGCCTGGGACGGCGCCGGCCGGCTGTGGGCCAGCGAGTTCGGCCAGAACACCTGGGACGAGCTCAACCTCATCCAGGCCGGCCGCAACTACGGCTGGCCAACCGTCGAGGGCCGGGCCGGCAACCCCAACTTCGTCGACCCGATCACGCAGTGGACCACCGCCGAGGCCTCACCGTCCGGCATCGCGTTCGCCAGCAACACGGTCTGGCTCGCGGCCCTGCGCGGCCAGCGGCTCTGGGCCGTCCCGGTGAACAACGGCGCCCTGGACGGCACACCGGTGTCGTTCTTCAACGGCCAGTTCGGCCGGCTCCGCCTGGTCACGGCGGCGCCGGACGGCTCCCTCTGGCTGCTGACCAACAACACCGACGGCCGCGGCACCCCACGGGCCGGGGATGACCGCATCCTGCGGCTCACCCTCGGCGGCACCCCGCCACCGCCGCCGCCTCCCCCACCCCCGCCGCCGGGTGGGTGCACGGTGCGGAATGACCAGAACGCCTGGAACACCGGGTTCACGTCGAACTTCACCATCACCAACAACAGCACCACCGCCGTCAACGGCTGGTCCCTGGTGTTCACCCTGCCCGCCGGCCAAGTGATCACCAGCACCTGGAACGCCACCTACACCCCCACCTCGGGCCAGGTCACCGCGCGGAACGTCAGTTTCAACGCGATGATCCCCGCCAACGGTGGCACGGTGAGCGGGTTCGGCTTCCAGGCCACGCACACCGGCAACACCGCCAAGCCGACCTCGTTCACCCTGAACGGAACGGCCTGCACAGTTCAGTAGTTAAAGTGCGATGAATGCGTCCTTCCCCACACCATCCGTGGGGAAGGACGCATTCATCGCATCACGGTGCGGTGATCTGGGCGGTGAGCGGGCCGGACTGGCTGGTCACCCCTTGGGTGGTCAGGCATTGCAGCGAGTTCAGGACGGGATAGACCCAGACGATGGTCGCGTTCCCGCCCTGGAACGCACCGCTGATCACCGGACCCGTGCCGGTGACCTGCTCGGTGCCGCCGACGACGACATCGGTGAAGGTCAGGTCGATGACGCTGTGCTGGCCGTTGTTCCAGTCGATGGTGTAGGCCGGATCCTCGAAGACTCCGGGCGGCGCCAGGCAGGACGCGTCCGGAAACGTGATATTGCTCGAGGAGGCCCCGGCAGTCAACGTCGGGTCGGTCGACACGCAATTGCTGAACGTGTCCGACTCGCTGTACTGCACCGTCCGCGGAGTGAATGTCAATCCGGGCGAGTAGTTGATCGACGAACTCCCCAGGCACGTCGTCGAGCCGACCGCGTGAGCGACCCCGGTCACGGCGAACACATTGGCGGC
>NZ_DASYTH010000048.1:0-2810 GCF_036002505.1 Actinophytocola sp.
CGGGCAGGGCGCTGGCCACCCTCGGGGGTCCGGGCTGGGGGCCGGTCGTGCGGGAGCTGCTCGCCGCCGATGGCCCGGTCCCAGACGACGTGGTGGATGCGGTGGTCCGGGTGCTGGGCCGCTGGGCGTGGTCGGAACGGCCGACATGGGTCAGCTTCGTGCCCTCCCGCCAACACCCCAAGTTGGTCGAAGACCTGGCCCGACGCATCGCCGAGGTCGGCCGCCTGCAGCTTGATCAGGTCCTCGAGCGGACGCGGGAGGGTGAGCCGCAGTTGGCGATGGCCAACAGCACCCACCAGTGCCGCAATGTCCACGGCGCCTTCACGGTCAACAGCCCGGTCCCGCCTGGCGGTGTGCTGCTTGTCGATGACACGGCCGACTCCAAGTGGACACTGACCGTCGTCGGTGCCCTGCTCCGCCAGTCCGGCGCCGGCGCCGTCTACCCGCTGGTGCTCCTGCGGCGCGGCTTGGACTGACACGCTCGCCTCAGGATTGGTTGACTGTGGCGAGTGGCTAGGAGCCGGGCAGGGAGCACCAGGTACCTGAGCAGGAGCGTCGTGGTGCCTTGGTGCCGCCCCGTTTCCCGTGTCTTATCCAACCGGCGCAGGCATGATCGGATACCTCACAAGGAGCGAGAGGATGCCGCCGTCCCCGGGCCTTGGCGGCCCCTTGGACATGACCGGACCCGCGGTTGGCGGCCTCAGCAGTCGACAGAGCACCGCCGGTGACCTGGAGCTCGCGTGAAGCGTCTGGAGGCGTCGGTCGATCGAGTTGCTGCCGAGACGGGGTTCTCCGGCGTTGTGCGCGTCGATCGCGGTGAGCGGCTACGTCGTGCTCGCGTTGCTCGCCGAGCGCGCCAGCGGCACCCCCTTTCATGAGCTGGTGCGACAACGGGTATGTCGTCCCGCCGGCATGCACGATACGGAGTTTCTGCGCTCCGACGAGGTCCCTGGTCGCGCCGCGCTCGGCTACCTGGCGACCGACGGGTTGCGTACCAACGTCCTGCATCTTCCGGTCCGGGGAAGCGGAGACGGCGGAATCTACTCCACCGCGGCCGACATTCATGCCATGTGGACCGCGCTGTTCGCCGGGCAGATCGTGTCACCGGGTTGGGTCGTGGAGATGGTCCGTCCCCGCAGCGATGTGCCGTCGGAGTCCATGCGCTACGGCTTGGGGTTCTGGCTCCACGAATCGCGCGACGCGGTGATGCTGGAAGGGTCCGATGCTGGAGTGTCGTTCCGCACCGTCCATGATCGGGTTGAGCGGCTCACCCACACGGTGCTTTCCAACACGACGTCCGGCGCATGGCCGATCACGCTCCACCTCGAGGAGCTCCTCACCCCGTGAGGGAATTGCACCGGTCCCGGCGGTCAGCGCGCACGATGGGCTTGCCGGCTGCGAAGATCAGCACCTTACAATCTCGACATGGGGACGGCGCTGTCGAGGCAGGAGCTGGAGGCCGCGCACTGCTGGGAAGCCGACGACCGGGTGCCGCGGCGACCGGCGATGACCGAGTTCCGTCGCAGGCTGCGCTACCACCAGGCGCAGTGGCGTGAGGCCAACCGGCACCCCATCGGCTCGCAGCCGATCGCGCCGCCACCCGACGGTGGGCCGGCGCGGCCGGTCGGGAGCCGTCTCCCGCTCGCCTACGCCAAAGAGACCGGCGCGAACTTCCTCACCGCGGGCGCCCTGGAGGCGGCAAGGGCCCGAACCTCCATCACCGAACCGCACCAGAGCTTCGATCACCAGCGCCTGTGGGCCGACCTGCTGTGGTCGCCGGCGATGGCGTTCAACCTGTTCGGCGACCTGGCCGCCGACCTCCAGCTGGCCGACCGCGCCGTCCACACCTGGCTGCCGGACGCGCCCGGCACCGTGCGCGAGGTCCGCTTCGCGCACTCGCCAGGCCGGTTCGATCCGGCCTACCTCAACAGCCTCCGCGCCTTCGACGTGGCGGTCGTGCTCGACCTGCACCAGGGGACCCACGGGATCGTGGGCGTCGACACCAACTACCACGAGCGCATCAAGCCCGAAACCCCCAAGCCGAGCAACCTCTGGCGCTGCCTCGAGGTCGCCGAGCGGTCGGGCGTCTTCAAGCCCGGGGCGATCGACGCGGTCAAGGGCAGGTCGGATCTCGCCGTGATGTGGCTGGAGCACCTGCTGCTGCTGTCGATGCTGCAGCACGCGAGCGGCTCCTGGAGCTGGGGCCGCTACGTCGTCGTCTACCCCGCCGGCAACTCCGACGTCGCCGAGGCGTGCGTCCGCTACCGAGCGCTGCTGGTGGACCAGTCAACCTTCTCGTCCGTGTCTATCGAGGACCTGCTCGACGCCGGCGCTCTGCCGAGCCCGACGGTTGCGGCCCTCCGCGACCGGTACATCCCCGGCTGAAGAACGCACCCGACCTTCTCCTCCGTGTCCGTGATGGTCACGGATCCGGGCGCCCCACCGCGCCGGCGAGAGCCCCGACGACATCGACCGCTCGATCCGCATCACCAAGAGTTTGCTTGACCACCTGGTTTGCCTGGGTTCAGGCTGCTTGGTTGTCCCAGCACGAGTCCTCCCCTCGACCCCGCCTTGCCCGGGATGGAAGGAAGTGCCATGCCCTACCTCCGAGCGATCTGCCAGCCACGGCTGCGCCGGATCGGACCGCAACCTAATTAGCGCATTGACCCATTGCCGATGAGGAGAACGCATGGAAGGTCCATCATGACGAAAGTCGTAGTTATCGGTGGCACCGGGCTCATCGGCTCCAAGGTTGTCGCGAGGCTGGCCGAGCACGGCCACGAGGCGATCGCCGCGTCACCGAAGTCGGG
>NZ_DASYTH010000049.1:0-56163 GCF_036002505.1 Actinophytocola sp.
GGTGAGGAAGGCCCCCTTCATCGCACTCCAGATTGGGAGACCGAGCCCATGGTGCGGCGCAGGCATGGCAGCATCTGCGGCAGCAGAGATCAGAGGGGAGCCCGCGTGAACGTCCTGTCGGTGGATCTCGGCACGTCGAACACCGTTGCCGTGCTCGCCGCGTACGGGCGTCCGCCGCGGGTGGTCGACGTGGACGGGGCGTCGATGATGCCGTCCGCGGTGTTCGCCGCCGAGGGGGGCTCGCTGGTCGTCGGGCGGGACGCCGAGCGGCGGGCCCGGCTGGACCCGTCCCGGTTCGAGCCCAACCCCAAGCGCCGCATCGACGAGGGCACGCTGCTGCTCGGGGACACCGTGGTGCCGGTGACCGACGCCCTGGCCGGGGTGCTGCGGCGGGTCGCCGACGAGACCTCCCGCCAGCTCGGCGGCAAGCGGCCGGACGAGGTGCGGCTGACCCACCCCGCGCAGTGGGGTCCGGTGCGGCGCAACGTCCTGCTCTCCGCGGCGCGGCAGGCGGGCATGGGATCGAACCTGGTGCTCGTCCCGGAGCCGGTGGCGGCGGCCGCGCACTTCGCCTCAGTTCTTTCTGGTGGCACGCCCCCAGACCCCCGAAGGGGCTCAGCCCCCACAACCCCCTTTCCTGGGCAGCATCTGGCGCCGGGTCAGGCACTGGCGGTGTACGACCTGGGGGCGGGCACGTTCGACGTGGCCATCGTGGGTGCCACGCAGAACGGGTTCGTGGTGCTGGCCGAGGCCGGGCTCGCGGACCTGGGCGGGCTGGACGTCGACCAGGCGCTGCTCGAGCACGTCGGACGGCAGGTGTCGCACAAGGATCCGGCGCGGTGGCAGAACCTGCTGCGGCCGATGTCCACCGGCGACCGGCGGGCCCAGCGCGCCTTGCGGGAGGACGTGCGCGCGGCCAAGGAGTCGCTGTCCCGGCACCCGCAGACGGATCTGCCGCTGCCCGAGCCGTTCGAGGACGTGCTGGTCACCCGGGTCGAACTCGAGGCGCTGATCCGGCCCGGCATGCTGCGCTCGGTGGAGTTGCTGGTCGCCACGATCCGGTCCACCGGGATGGCGCCGGACCGGCTGGCGGGGATCTACCTGGTCGGCGGGTCGTCGCGGATTCCGCTGATCGCCACGCTGATCGCCGAGCAACTCCGGGTGGTGCCGACCAGCCTGGACCAGCCGGAGACCGCGGTCGCCCTGGGCGCGCACCACGTGCCGCAGGAGGGCATCACGATGCGCACCAGCGACATCAGCGGGACGATCGACGAGGTGCAGCGCACGCAGGTGATGGGGCCGCGGACCGGTGGGTTCACCCCGCAGCCGCCGCTCGCGTATCCGGTGTCCGGCCCGCAGCCGGTGCTGGGCCAGCCGCCGCGCCCGCTGGTGCCGGCGCCCACACCTACGGCGCAGTTCGCCGGCCCGCCGGCCCGGTCCAACAAGAAGCCGTTCATGATCCTCGGGGCGATCGTCGCGGTGGCGGTGGTCGCGGTGCTGGTGGTCGTCATCGCCACGGCCGGCGGTGGCTCCGGTGGCGGGGGTGGCAGCGTGGCCGCGGACCAGTGCGGCGACAAGACGCCGGACGGCAAGGGTTTCAGCAAATGCATGCGCACGCTGGCCGGCTCGGTGGTGGACAACAACGACTGCAAGGCCGGGCTGGTGCTGCCGACCGGTACCGGCGACGCGATCCCGGCTCCCGGCGCGACCGTGGCCACCTGCACGCTGGACAGCGGCTACACGATCTTCTACTACCACTTCGCCTCGCCGGACATCGCGCAGCAGAACGTGGACGCGTTCCTGGCCGGGTTCGGCAAGAAGAAGGACGAGGCGGACAGCGGGGACTGGCAGGGCGCCGGGATGACCGGGAAGTACTACGCGGTCGACATCGCCATGGGCATCGGCGCGATGCTGTTCACCGTGAACGACAGCCCGGTCATGGGCACGCTGATGAAGCTCACCACCGGCTCGTCCGGGCAGAGCCTGTCGGAGTACTTCAACGACCACATCAAGCCGGGGTCCAACGGCTGAGCTACCGGCGCTCGGGCGGGACCTCGAACACCTCGCACACCGCCCGCCAGATCTCCTTGGCGGGCAGGCCGGCTTCGAGGGCCTGGTCCACCGTGCGGTTGCCGAGCGAGCTGAAGACGTGGTCGCGCGCCAGCATCTCGGCTCGGATCTCGCCGAACTCCTGGCTCATCAACCTGCGGAAGACCGTGTTGCGCATCGACACCCACCCTACGATCGTGGGTTATGCAGGGACCGTCGGGCCTCGAGTCCACGTTGCTGACCATCGGCGTGATCGGCAGCCTGATCGCGTGCATCGTGGTGGGGCTGGTGGCGCTGCGCCGCCGGCGCTGAGGGCCGGGCATCGTAGCGCCTCGGCGTGTCGGGTTTGGCTCGAACACCAGTTCGGCTAGGGTGTTGTCCACATGCGGGTCAGCTGTCCACAGATCGGCGCGGCAGACCCAAAACGTCGGCCCCCGGCCGTAGCGTCGGCAGCGTGAGCACACAGTCTCGAAGCAACCGAGGTGGATCGAAAATGGCAGCAGCCCCCGACCGGGAGAAGGCGCTCGAGCTCGCCCTCGCCCAGATCGACAAGAACTTCGGCAAGGGGTCGGTGATGCGCCTCGGCGACGAGAGCCGTGCGCCGATCGAGGTCATCCCCACCGGCGCCATCGCCCTGGATGTGGCGCTGGGCATCGGCGGCCTGCCGCGCGGCCGGGTCGTGGAGATCTACGGCCCGGAGTCCTCCGGTAAGACGTCCCTCGCCCTGCACGCCGTGGCCAACGCCCAGAAGGCCGGCGGCATCGCGGCGTTCATCGACGCCGAGCACGCGCTCGACCCCGAGTACGCCAAGGCCCTTGGCGTCGACACCGACGCGCTCCTGGTGTCCCAACCCGACACCGGCGAGCAGGCGTTGGAGATCGCCGACATGCTCATCCGCTCCGGCGCCCTCGACATCCTGGTCATCGACTCCGTGGCCGCGTTGGTTCCCCGCGCCGAGATCGAAGGCGAGATGGGCGACAACCACGTCGGCCTCCAGGCCCGCCTGATGTCCCAGGCCCTGCGCAAGATCGCCGGCGCCCTCAACAACTCCGGCACCACCGCCATCTTCATCAACCAGCTCCGCGAGAAGATCGGCGTGATGTTCGGCAGCCCCGAGACGACGACCGGTGGCAAGGCGCTGAAGTTCTACGCCTCGGTCCGCCTCGACGTCCGCCGCATCGAGACCCTCAAGGACGGTGGCGAAGCCGTCGGCAACCGCACCCGCGTCAAGGTGGTCAAGAACAAGGTCGCGCCCCCGTTCAAACAGGCCGAGTTCGACATCCTCTACGGCCACGGCGTCTCCCGCGAAGGCTCCCTCATCGACATGGGCGTGGAACAGGGAATCCTCCGCAAGTCCGGCGCCTGGTACACCTACGAAGGCGACCAACTCGGCCAGGGCAAGGAAAACGCCCGCAAGTTCCTCCGCGACAACCCCGACGTCGCCAACGAGGTCGAAAAGCGCATCAAAGACAAACTAGGCATCGGCGCCAAACTAGACGCCGACACCACCGACTCTGCCCCAGTCGACTTCTAACGACGGGCGAAGTGTGCTCGCGGAAGGCGCTCGCCGGGGTCGTTAGAACGTGCCTTCTGGGGCCAAGCTCCCAGACCCCCGGCCGGCGGGGCTCCGCCCCCCGGACCCCCGCGCTGGGTGCAGCCGAGCACACGCTGCTGGAACGTACAACTCAGTTGCCCGAGCGTACGACTCGCCGAGCACCCACCCCGTGTTCGGCGAGTTCGACGTTCCGGTGTGTGGTTGGGAGGGTGTGGTGAGTGGGCGGGAGGGCGCTGCGGATGATCCGGTGCAGCGGGCTAAGGATGTTTGTTTGAAGTTGTTGGAGTATCGGGCGCGGACGCGGGCGGAGTTGGCGGGGGCGTTGGGGCGTAGGGGGTTTGACGAGGGGGTTGTCGAAGAGGTGCTGGGGCGGCTGGATGCGGTGGGGTTGGTTGACGACAAGGCGTTCGCCGAGGTTTGGGTGAGGTCGCGGCACACGTATGAGGGGTTGGGGCGGCGGGCGCTGGCGGCGGAGCTGCGGCGCAAGGGGGTGGACGAGGCGGTGACCGCGGAGGCCGTGGGGGCGGTTGACTACGGGGCGGAGGAGGAGCGGGCGCGGCAGCTCGTTCGGAAGAGGTTGCGGACCTTGGCGGGGGCGGACGACGAGGTGAAGGTGCGGCGGCTCGTCGGGATGCTGGCGCGGAAGGGTTACCCCGAGGGCATGGCGTTCCGGGTGGTCCGCGATGAGCTGCGGGAGGCGGGATCGGACACCACCCTCCTCGAGGGCGCACCCCTGGACTGACCGCTCGAGTTCGACGTTCGGAACAATCTGCCGAGGGACGGGTGCGTCCTTATCAGACAGAGGAGATTGCCGGTGTAGCAAGGGAAAGAGGGGTAACGTGGGAGCAAAGCTGGGTGTGGGCCTGGGGATGGTCGTGCTGGGGGTGATGCTTGCCGGGTGCGGCGGGTCGGACGGACAGCAGGAGCCGGTGAAGCCGACGGAGTCCACGACGGCTGCTCCTCAGCCGTCGGCGCCGGTGCCAATTACGCACAGCGAAGCGCCTTATCAGTTTGGTGACGTGCAGGCGAAGGCGCCGCCGATTGTGGACGGCAGGGCGCCGGTGATTCGGCGGATTCCGACGGACAAGCCGTATGTCTTCATCACGATCGACGACGGGGAGATCAAAGACCCGAACGCGCTGAGCCTGATCACGCAGTCGGGTTTTCGGCCGACGATGTTTCTGGCGCAGAAATTTGTCGCGGGGGAGGCGGCGTACTTCCGGGACATCCGGGATCAGACCGGGGCGGACATCGAGGACCACACGGTCAACCATCCGAACCTGCGGGGAAAGCCGTATGCCTTTCAGCGTAAGGAGATCTGCGACGACGCGGATGCCGAGGCGGCTGAGTTCGGGCGGCGGCCCGTCCTCTTCCGGCCACCGTACGGGAACTGGGACACCAACACCCAGAAGGCCGCCGCGGACTGTGGGATGCGGGCCGTCGTGCTGTGGACGGCGGCGGTGAACAATGGCGTCGTGCAGTTCCAGGAGGGAGACCACCTCAAAGCTGGCGATATCGTCCTGATGCATTTCCGGACGACGTTCGTGCAGGATTACACTGCGTTCGTGGAGCGGGCCCGCAGGGACGGGCTGACCGCGGTGCCGTTGCCGGACTTCCTCGGCTGAAGCTCAGCGCGCGGGGAGCCAGTCGAGCACCACCGCCGCCGTCCAGGACTGGCCGTGGCTGCCGAGGGGTTCGCCGCTGAACGGGTGGTAGTACTCGGCGAAGGTGCCGTCGACGACCAGGCGCAGGCCCTCGGTGCGTAATCGGAGCGCCGGCTCGAGCAGGCCGCGGCGCTGCAGGGCCCAGCCGAAGAGCCAGGTCACCACCGGCCAGACCGGGCCGCGCCAGTAGGTCCGGGGCCGGAAGCCGGGATCGGCAGGCGACACCGAGGGCGGCACCGCGGCCAGCAGTCCGGGGTAGCCGGCCCAGTCCGGGCCCTGGAACGTGGCCAGCAGGGCGGCCTCCCGATGCACCGCCAGGCCACCGCAGAGCAGCGGAGCGAACCCGGCGATCGTGCTCGTCGCCAGCCACCCCGAGGCACGCAGGTCATAGTCGCGCGCCAGCCCGGTCGCCGGGTCACAACTCGACACCACCGCGGACCGGGACCGCGCCGCCCACGACCGCAGCCGGGCCACCTCGTCGTCGGTGGCCGTCCCGAAGTCCTCACCGAGCTCGGCGAGGACCGAGCACGCCAACGCGAACAGAGCGGTCACGAACACGTCCCCGACCAGGAAGCTCGAGGTGCGCACCACCGCATCCGGGTCGTAGTGCACCCGCCGCATCTCCTCCACCAGCCAGAGGTAGCGGTCGTACTCGGTGTCCGAGGGCCGCTCCCGCACGTCGGCCACCACCCGGTTGTCCAGCCGGACGTACGGCGGCAGGTCCGCGCCGACCTGGACCGCCGCGTACGGACGGTCCCACCGCGGTGAGTTGTCCATACCGGACTCCCAGCCGTGCACCAGGCACAGCAGCCCGCTGCCCAGCGGATCCCGGTGCCGCGCGAGCCACGCGTGCCACCGGTACAGCCGCGGCCAGCAGAACCGCAGCAACTCTTCGACCCGCGCCACGTCGGCCGGCGACCCGCGCCGCCCGATGTCGACCACCCGGCGCAACGCGATCGCGTGCACCGGCGGCTGGCAGATCCCCGACGTCCGCGGTGCCCGGGGGGCGTCGCCGCACAGCTCCGCGGTGCCCCACCGGTCCGGCCCGGGGAAGTACTCGGCGTCATCCGAGCCGAACACGATGTGTGGCACCATGCCGCTGCGCCACTGCGCGCCGAGCAGCGTCTCGATCTCCCGCGCGGCCCGGTCCACACTCAGGTGCGCCAGTCCGATCGAGATGAACGCCGCGTCCCAGCTCCACATGTGCGGGTACAGCCGCGGCGCCGCGGTCACCATCGAGCCGTTGTCGTTGCCGGTCAGCACGGTGGCGGCGCCGTCGGCGAGGGCGGCGGGACCCAGCCGGCCACGTCGGGCCCGGTCGGCCCGCCGGGTACGCAGATCATTCACGCGACAGATTTTCCCTACCTGGCTCGATGGCGTAGCGCCAGGTCTTGTGAGGCGCAGACCACACCACGAACAGGGCGCCTACCGGGCGATTCCCGGCGTGTGGTACTTGTCCTGTCGCCTTCGAAGAGGCACAGTCAGCGACGGTTACGAACCGTGACTGTGTTGAATTGTCGGATCGGCCGCCCGAACTGAAGAACGAGGACACCATGACCGCAGGCGTCGGCGCCCCGGCCCGGGCACGGATCTCCGCGCGTACCCTTCGCACCGACCGCTGGTGGCGGCCGCCGCTGATCACCGGCGCGGTCCTCGCCTTCTTCATCGTCTACGCCACCGCCCGGATCTTCATGAACCGGTGGTACTGGGACGGCGAGCACCATTACCTCACCCCGGTCTACTCGCCGTGCATCAGCGAGTCCTGCGAACCCGGTGCGGTGCACTTCTTCACGATCCTGCCGAAGATGCCGGTGTTCATCCCGATCGCGCTGATCACGTTCGCGATCCTGGCCGGCTTCCGCGGCACCTGCTACTACTACCGCAAGGCCGGCTACCGCTCGTTCTTCATGGCCCCGGCGGCCTGCGCGGTGCCCGAGCCGCACAAGAAGTACACCGGGGAGAGCCGGTTCCCGCTGGTGCTGCTGAACCTGCACCGCTACTTCTTCTACGGCGCGGTGCTTTTCGGTCTGATCAACGTCTACGACGCGGTGCTCGCCTTCCACGGCAAGGACGGGTTCGGCATCGGCCTCGGCACCGTGATCATCTGGGTGAACCTGGTGATGCTGTGGGCCTACACGCTGTCCTGCCACGCCTGCCGGCACATCGTCGGCGGGCGGCTCAAGCATTTCTCCAAGCACCCGCTCCGGTACCGGTACTGGACGTTCGTGTCGAAGCTGAACGCCAACCACGGCCGGTACGCCATGATCTCGCTGTTCACCGTGATCATCACGGACGCGTACATCATGTCGGTCTCCGCGGGCTGGATCTCCGACCTTCGGTTCATCGGATAGAGGCAACGTAAATGATTCAGGTTGAGCGGCACGCCTACGACGTCGTGGTGATCGGTGCCGGCGGGTCCGGCCTGAGGGCCGCCATCGAGGCTCGCCAGTTGGGCTTGAGCGTCGCCATCGTGTCCAAGTCGCTGTTCGGCAAGGCCCACACGGTGATGGCCGAGGGCGGTTGCGCGGCGTCGATGGGCAACGTCAACGACAAGGACAACTGGCAGGTGCACTTCCGCGACACCATGCGCGGCGGGAAGTTCCTGAACAACTGGCGGATGGCCGAGTTGCACGCCAAGGAGGCGCCGGACCGGGTCTGGGAGCTGGAGACCTACGGCGCCCTGTTCGACCGCACCAAGGATGGCAAGATCAGCCAGCGCAACTTCGGCGGTCACACCTACCCGCGGCTCGCCCATGTCGGCGACCGGACCGGCCTCGAGATGATCCGCACCATGCAGCAGAAGATCGTCTCCTTGCAGCAGGAGGACTTCAAGGAGCACGGCGACTACGAGGCGAAGCTCAAGGTGTTCGCCGAGTGCACGATCACCGAGCTGCTCAAGGACGACGGCCGGATCTCCGGCGCGTTCGGTTACTGGCGCGAGTCCGGCCGGTTCGTTCTGTTCGAGACGCCGGCTGTGGTGTTGGCTACCGGTGGTATCGGCAAGTCCTGGAAGGTCACCTCGAACTCCTGGGAGTACACCGGGGACGGTCACGCCCTGGCCATGCGGGCCGGCGCGACGCTGATCAACATGGAGTTCGTGCAGTTCCACCCGACCGGCATGGTCTGGCCGCCGAGTGTGAAGGGAATCCTGGTCACCGAGGGCGTCCGCGGCGACGGGGGCATGCTGCTGAACTCGGACGACAAGAGGTTCATGTTCGGCTACGTGCCCGAGGTCTTCAAGGGGCAGTATGCGGAGACCGAGCAGGAGGCCGACAACTGGTACAACGACCAGGAGAGCAACCGGCGAACCCCGGACCTGCTGCCCCGCGACGAGGTGGCCCGCGCGATCAACTCCGAGGTGAAGGCGGGCCGCGGATCGCCGCACGGCGGCGTGTTCCTGGACATCGCGAGCCGGCGGTCGGCCGAGGACATCAAGCGCCTGCTGCCGTCGATGTACCACCAGTTCAAGGAGCTGGCCGATGTGGACATCACCAAGGAACCGATGGAGGTCGGGCCGACCTGCCACTACGTGATGGGCGGCATCGAGGTCGATCCGGACACCACGTCCTCGGTCGTGCCCGGCCTGTTCGCCGCGGGTGAGTGCTCCGGCGGGATGCACGGTTCCAACCGGTTGGGCGGGAACTCGCTGTCCGACCTGATCGTGTTCGGCCGCCGGGCCGGCATGGGCGCGGTGTCCTATGTGGAGTCGCTGACCGACCGGCCGAAGGTGTCGGATTCCGATGTGGACGCCGCGGCGCACATGGCGGTGGCCCCGTTCGACCCGCCAGCCGACGGGGTCCAGGCGGAGAACCCGTACACCCTGCACAGCGAGCTGCAGCAGTCGATGAACGACCTGGTCGGCATCATCCGCAAGGCGCACGAGATCGAGCAGGCGCTGGAGAAGCTCGCCGAGCTCAAGCAGCGCATCAGCAACGTGATGGTCGAGGGGCACCGGCAGTACAACCCGGGCTGGCATCTGGCTGTCGACCTGCGCAACATGCTGATGGTGAGCGAGGCCGTGGCCAGGGCGGCGCTGGCTCGCAAGGAGAGCCGCGGCGGGCACACCCGGGACGACTACCCGGAGCTGGATCCCCGGTGGCGCAACAAGTTGCTGGTCTGCCGCGCCGCCGAGGACGACGACCCGGTGGTGCCGGGTGTGACCGTCACCGAGCAGGAGCAGGTGCCGATGCGGCCGGACCTGCTGGAGCTGTTCGAGCTCGCCGAGCTGGAGAAGTACTACACCGAGGGCGAGCTGGCCACCTACCCCGGAAAGAAGAGCTGACATGGGCTACAAGGCCGAGTTCAAGGTGTGGCGCGGGGACGCGGACTCCGGGGAGCTGCACGACTTCACCGTCGAGGTCAACGAGGGCGAGGTCGTGCTCGACATCATCCACCGGCTGCAGGCCACCCAGGCGCCCGACCTCGCGGTGCGCTGGAACTGCAAGGCGGGCAAGTGCGGCTCGTGCTCCGCGGAGATCAACGGCATGCCGCGGCTGATGTGCATGACCCGGATGTCGATCTTCGACGAGGACGAGGTCATCACGGTCACCCCGATCCGCACCTTCCCGGTGATCCGCGACCTGGTGACCGACGTGTCCTTCAACTACACCAAGGCACGCGAGATCCCCTCGTTCACCCCGCCGAAGGACCTCAAGCCCGGCGAGTACCGGATGCAGCAGGTCGACGTGGAGCGCTCGCAGGAGTTCCGCAAGTGCATCGAGTGCTTCCTGTGCCAGAACACCTGCCACGTGATCCGCGACCACGAGGAGAACAAGGAGAGCTTCGCCGGCCCGCGCTACCTCATGCGGATCGCCGAGCTGGAGATGCACCCGCTCGACGTGGCCGACCGCGTCCCCGCCGCCCAGGAGGAGCACGGCCTCGGCTACTGCAACATCACCAAGTGCTGCACCGAGGTCTGCCCCGAACACATCAAGATCACCGACAACGCCCTCATCCCGATGAAGGAACGGGTCGCCGACCGCCGCTACGACCCGGTCACCTTCCTCGGCATGAAGCTCTTCCGCCGCCGCTAACGCTCACAGCAGCGCCAGCACCGCCGCGCCGACCGGCCCGAGCCAGCGCCCGATCCGGGTCAGCGCGTCGATCAGCGAGGAACCGGCGCCGGCCAACGCGCCGGCGTCCTTGAGCACCTCGGTGAACCGTCGCACGTGCCCGCCGACGCCGGCTTGATCACCCGCTGCGGCGGCGCCTCTGGCCCCGTGCAACGCGTGTGCGGCCTGCTGCCGCTCGCCCGAGGTCAGCCGCAACTCCTCGATCGCCGTCGTCAGCAGCTCGAGGTCCCGGCCCAGCGACTGCACCGTGATGTGCCAGGACCGGTTGTCCTGGTAGTCGCGGCCGGCCGAGATGTTGCCGTCCCCAATGTTGACTCCGCCGGCGCCGCCGCGGACATCCCGGAACCGGTAATTGTTGCCCACTGTCCGTCTCCCCGTCAGTAGTAGCCGCGCCGCTGGCGCATCCGCCGGTCGTGCCGGCGCCGGGCCGCCTTGGCCATCGCCGCCCCGACCGCCGAAAGGATCGTGCCGCCCAGGAACGCAACCAGCGCCACCGGCAGCACCGGGATGCCCTGCAGCTCCTTGGCGAACGGGTTCTCCGGTCCGGTGTCCGGACCCAGACTCATCATGTTCGACACGATGAGCCAGCCGACGCCGGCGAACCCGCCGAGCGCGACCAGCAGGCCGATCACCGTCAGGAGGCGGCCTATGCCCCGACCGCTGGAGATCGCGTCGAGCGGATCACCGGGCCCGACCTGGACGTCGTAGTTGTCGCCCTGCCGGTAGTTCCGGCGATCTTCATAGCTCCAGGACCGGTTGTCCTGGTAGTCCCTGCCGGCGGCGCGGTTGCCCCGGCCGATGTTCACCGGTCCCTGGCCGGACCGGACGTCACGGAATCGGTAGTCGTCCACAGTGTGCGGATGGCGGCCCGGGCGCCGTGATACCTACGTTCGTGTGGTTTTCAGCCGGTCGATCTCGGCGTCGAGCAACTTCTTCGGGATCTCCTCGAACGGGTCCACCGACACGACTCCGTTCTCGACGGACCACACGCCGGCGACCCGGCCGCCGTACAGCACGACCGGGGAGATCCAGCCGGAGGTGCGGCTGACCTTGGCGAGGTGCGCGCGGGGGATCAGGCCGCGGTTGACCGCGATCACGTACTGGTCGAAGCCGGGCAGCAGGCGGACCAGCCGGTTCGGCTCGGTGGCACGGAGCTCGTCGAGGTCCTCGGTGCGCACCAGTGACGGCACGCCATCGACGTCCACTTCGGACAGATCGTCCCGGGCGGCGGCGATCCAGCCCTTCAGTAGGGACGGCTTGGCGGAGCGGAACAGCCACTGGCCGAAGTCCTCGAGGGTGGCCGGGCCGTAGCTGGCGAGGTAGGACAGCAGCAGGCGAGGGCCGGCTTCGTCGGCTGTGACCGGTTTCCAGCCGGGAAGCCAGGTGGCCGGGCTGGTGAACGTGACCCGGCTGCCGTCGGCCGGGCCGTGGCAGAGCAGCCCGAGCCAGCTCGCCGGCTTGAGCGCGAAACCCCAGCCGGAGCGCAGCACCTCGGCCAGGTGCGCCGAGCCGGTGTGCTCGAGCACCGCCTCGGTCAGCTGCTCCCGGGTCAGCACCCGGCCGGGCAGGACCTCGCCGATGGCCGCGGTGATCGCGGTGATCTCGGCCAGCGTGACGCCGTGGCCGCGCAGCACGCTCGGCCGCTCCCAGGAGCGCACCGCGGCCACCGCGGCACCGCACGCGGCCGCGTCCTCCGGGGTGTGCAGGTGCAGGGTGCCGCGCACGGACCAGCATCGCACCAGGGTGCGTTCGTCGCGCAGCGCCCGGTCCACCTCGCCCGGCACCGGCGCGGCCTGCCGCACCGCGATCGCCTGCTCGGCCGAGGACGGCACCTGGGCCTGCACCCCGCACAGCACCCGGGCGAGCTCGGCGGCACCCGCCGAGCCGGGCTCGGCGAGGTGCTGCCGGCGCATCCGCCAGGCCAGCACCTGGCCCAGCGGCACAGAGATCATCACGCGCCAACCCTAACCAGGCAGCGCGGTTCGGTGTTCAGGATTGACGGCCTCTCCGGGTTCCTAGCGGACCCGGCGCCGCGCGGATCTGGCCAGCCAGGAGCCGATGGTCGCGAGGCAACTGCCGACCAGGATGGCGACCAGGCCGCCGGAGCCGAGCGGGACGCCGGCCAGGCGTGCTCCGAAGGGGTCATCGGGAAGGGTGCCCGCGCCGACCGAGCTGACGAAGGCCAGGATCAGCCACAGCCAGCCGGCGACTCCGGCCAGGGCGACGACGAGACCCACCACCTTGAGGGCCCGGCCGGTCGCTCCTGGTGCGACGGATGATCTCGGCAGCCCGAGGGCCGCCCCGTTCGTCCGCCCGTCGTAGTAGTCCCGGCCGGCGTACCGGCCACCGTTGCCGAAGTCGGTGCGCTGCCAGGACAGATTGTCTTGGTAAGTCCGGCCCATGATCACCGGGCTACCGATAGCGGGAGCATGGTCACTATCAGTCATGCGGGCGCCCTTCGTGCTCACCCCATCGGACGAGTCCTCCACTAACTCGTCCGTAAGCCGATTACTGTAACGGCTCGAGGACGACTCGGCGCCCCCCAAATTTCAGGAGGCGCCGAGTTGTCGTTGAGTTGTCGTTGAACGGCGGTCAGGAAGCGCCGGTCACGCCGCCCCCGCCGGTGGCGTCGGCCAGCAGGCTCACCTCTTCGGGCCGGCGGCCCTCCAGCTCGATGTGCTTCTTGCTGCGCCGTTCCCGCTTCTGCAGGTAGTTCGACAGCCAGGTGAGCAGCAGGCACATGGTGATGTACAGGGCGGCGACCACGATCGTGGTCGGGATGAACGGCCGGCTGAACTCGCCCTTGGCGCCGATGAACTGGGCGTAGTGCAGCAGCTCCTCGTAGGTGATCAGGAAGCCCAGCGCGGTGTCCTTGAGCAGCACCACGAGCTGGCTGACGATGGTCGGGGCCATGGACCGCAGCGCCTGGGGGATCAGGATGAACGTCATCACCTGGGTCTTGCGCAGGCCCAGCGCGTACGCCGCCTCGGACTGACCCCGGGGGAGCGCCAGGATGCCCGCCCGGAACACCTCGGCCAGCACCGAACCGTTGTAGAGCATCAGGCCGAGCACCACCGACAGGTACACGCCGAGCTTGACGCCCACGACCGGCAGGCCGTAGTAGAAGATGAACATCAGGATCAGCAGCGGGACCGCTCGGAACAGCTCGACGATCACCGTCGAGACGGTCCGCACCCACCGGTGCTCGGACAGCCGCCCGGCGGCGAAGATCGCGCCGAACAGCAGCGCCAGCACGGCGCCCGAGGCGAACGCCTTCAGCGTCGCCAGCAGCGCGCTGACCAGATCCTCCTGGACCTGCTTGTACTGCAACCACTCCCACTTGCGCGCGGAGAACTGGCCGCTGTCGTAGAACCGCCAGACCACGAACCCGATGACCGCGAGCAGGGCCAGCACCCCGACCCCGGCGAGGATCCGGTGCCGCAGCCGCGCCTTCGGGCCGGGTGCGTCGAACAGGACCGATGTCATTGGTCGCTCCAGCTCGGCCGCTGAGGGTGTCGGCTTCCTTCGTGCGCTGCTCGGCGCTCGTTCCTCGCGCCTGCGCTGCTCCTCCGTCCAGCCGACACCGCGGCCTCACTTCCGCTCCCTGTGGTCATCGCGCCACGCTCCACCGCCGCTCGAGGGTGCGTTGCACCATGGTCAGCACCATCACCAGGATCAGGAACCCGAGCGCTACCCAGATCAGCCCGGCCAGCTGGTTCTCCCCGTTGTCGGACAGGATGCTGCGGATCCGGCCGGCCTCGGCCACCGAGAACCCGGCCGCGATCGTGGTGTTCTTCAGCAGCGCGATCAGCGTGCTCACCAGCGGCGGCACCACCGCCCGCACCGCCTGCGGCAGGATCACCTGGCTCAGCGACTGGCCGAACCCGAGCCCCAGCGCCCGGGCCGCCTCGGCCTGGCCCAGCGGCACCGTGTTGATGCCGGAGCGGACCACCTCGCAGATGAATGCCGAGGTGTACACGGTCAGCGCCACGACCGCGGCGGTGAAGTACGACAGCGACAGCACTTCCAGGTACGGATAGGCGAACACCCAGAACAGGAACACCAGCGTCAGCGGCGTGTTCCGGACCAGCGTCACGTACAGCGTGCCGGCCGCGCGGAACACCGGCACCGGGCTGACCCGCATCATGGCCAGCACCGTGCCGAGGATCAGCGAAGCCACCCCGGCAAGCAGGAACAGCTCGATCGTGGTGATGAACCCGTCCCGGAACAGCCTGGAGTAGTTGACGATTATGTCCATGTCACCGTCCCGAGTGCGTGAGGGGTTCTGCGCAATGTCGGTTGGGAGTGGTGGGCCGCCGGGCGGTGTTCGTTCCGACTGGCGAGGGTGGGCCCGAGGCCTGCCAGAGCGGTCGGACTAGCAACCAGCTCTGCCAGCCCGGCTACCGACTCGAACACCGTTCGGCACGCTGGCCCATCGCGAGCAACCGGCCCGATCAGCCACCACCGCACCATCGTGATCACCGACCTTCGTTGTGCAGAACCCTCTTTGGTTGAACACTGTCCGATGAGGACGGCCGGTGGCCGCCGAGGCGACCACCGGCCGGAGATCGCGGTCAGTAGCGGTCGATCGGCGGCGGGGTGGCCGCCGAGCCGGACTTGCCGAGCGTGCCGTCGTAGACGGACTTCCAGGTGCCGTCGTCCTCGGCCTTCTGCAGGATGTCGTTCACCTTGTCCCGCAACGCCTTGTCGTCCTTCGGCAGGCCGATGCCGTACGGCTCCTTGGAGAACGTCTGGCCGATGACCTTCAGCTTGTCCGGGTCCTGCGCGGCGTAGCCCTTGAGGATGGCGTCGTCGGTGGTGACCGCGTCGACCTCCTTGTTCAGCAGCTTGTCCACGCACTGCGAGTAGTTCTGGAACTCGACGATGTTGCTCGCCTCGGTCAGCTTCTGGTCGCGCACCCGCTGGATCGGCGTGGAACCGGTCACCGAGCAGACCTTCTTGCCCTTCAGAGTGTCCTTGCCGGTGATGGACGAGTCGTCCTTGCGCACCAACAGGTCCTGGCCCGCCTGGAAGTACGGCCCGGCGAAGGAGACCTGCTTCTTGCGGTTGTCGTTGATGGTGTACGTGCCGACGTAATAGTCGACGTCGCCGTTGACCAGGGCCTGCTCCCGGCCGGCCGACGGGATCGTCTTGAACGTGATCTTGTCGGCGGCGAACCCGAGCTTGGCCGCGACCAGCTTGGCGATCTCGATGTCAAAGCCCTCGTACTTGCCCGTGGTTGCGCTCTTCAGGCCGAGACCGGGCTGGTCCTCCTTGGCCCCGACGATCACGCCGCCGCGGCTCTTCATCTTGGCGAACGTGGGCGAGCCGGCGACGTCCACGTTGGCCTCCACCGCCGCGGTGGTGGACGGTCCGCCGCCGCCTCCGGGGGTGCCCTCCTTGCCGCACGCACTCAATGCCAGGCCACCGACCAGCAGCCCCACCGTCAGGGTACGAACCCTCATCGTCTCCAGTCTCCTGCTCTCCGTCTCAGGCGGCGCGCACGCGCGACGCCGCGGGATACCACCTCACGTCAATGCGTGAGAATCTTGCCTAGGAAGTCCTTCGCCCGATTCGACTTCGGCGCGGTGAAGAACTCGTTCGGGGTCGAGTCCTCGACGATCTCGCCGTCGGCCATGAAAATCACCCGGTGCGCGGCGTTGCGCGCGAAACCCATCTCGTGGGTGACCACCAGCATGGTCATCCCGTCCTTGGCCAGGCTGACCATGACGTCGAGCACCTCTTTGATCATCTCCGGGTCGAGCGCCGAGGTGGGCTCGTCGAAGAGCATCACCTTGGGCCGCATGGCCAGCGCCCGGGCGATGGCCGCGCGCTGCTGCTGCCCGCCGGAGAGCTGCGCCGGGTACTTCTGCGCCTGGTTCGCGATGCCCACCCGCTCCAGCAGCTCCATCGCCGTCTTGCGGGCCTCCGCCTGGGACTCCTTGCGCACCTTCACCGGCGCGAGCAGCACGTTGTCCACAACGGTCTTGTGCGCGAACAGGTTGAACGACTGGAACACCATGCCCACGTCGGCCCGCAGCCGGGCCAACTCCTTGCCCTCGGCCGGAAGCGGCTTGCCGTCCACTTCGATCACTCCGGAGTTGATCGGCTCCAGCCGGTTGATCGCCCGGCACAGCGTGGACTTGCCGGAGCCGGACGGACCGATCACCACGACCACCTGGCCGCGCTCGACCTCGAGGTTGATGTTCTTGAGCACATGCAGCGGCCCGAAGTACTTCTCGACCTCCGCCATCCTGATCATGAGCGGCGTGGGGTTCGCTGCGGTCATCGGGCCTCCACGAGGACGTTCGTCACCGGTTTGCCGAGCGTAGCGGTGACGTATTTGCCGAAAACTACCCCTCCCGCTTGTCCGGTTCATGTCAATTGCCCAGACCGAAAGGTCTCAACTCCGTCACGGAACGCGGTGCGCTGACGCTGGGTGAAGCCGCGTACCCTCGACGGTTGAGATGAGCGCGCGTACATACCAGGTCCGCACCTACGGGTGCCAGATGAACGTCCACGACTCCGAACGGCTCGCCGGGCTGCTCGAGGACGCCGGCTACGTGCCGGCCGCCGACGGCTCGGTGCCCGACGTCGTCGTGCTCAACACGTGCGCGGTCCGGGAGAACGCGGACAACCGGCTGTACGGCAACCTCGGGCACCTGCGGCCCACCAAGACGGCGCACCCCGGCATGCAGATCGCGGTCGGGGGGTGCCTGGCGCAGAAGGACCGCGGCGAGATCGTCCGCCGGGCGCCGTGGGTGGACGTCGTGTTCGGCACGCACAACCTGGGCTCGCTGCCGGTGCTGCTGGACCGCGCCCGGCACAACCGGCGGGCCGAGGTGGAGATCCTCGAGTCGCTCGAGGTGTTCCCGTCGACGCTGCCCGCGCGCCGCGACTCCGCGCACTCCGGATGGGTGTCGATCTCCGTGGGGTGCAACAACACCTGCACGTTCTGCATCGTGCCTTCGTTGCGGGGCAAGGAGAAGGACCGCCGGCCGGGGGAGATCCTGGCCGAGGTCTCGGCTCTGGTGACGGAGGGCGTGCTCGAGGTGACGTTGCTCGGGCAGAACGTCAACTCCTACGGCGTGGAGTTCGGCGACCGGTACGCGTTCGGCAAGCTGCTCCGGGCGTGCGGCGGCATCGAGGGCCTGGAGCGGGTCCGGTTCACCTCGCCGCACCCGCGCGACTTCACCGACGACGTGATCGACGCGATGGCGTCCACCCCGAACGTGTGCCACCAGCTGCACATGCCGCTGCAGTCCGGGTCGGACCGGGTGCTCGCGGCCATGCGGCGCTCCTACCGTTCCGGCCGGTACCTGGGAATCCTGGACAACGTCCGCGCCGCGATGCCGGACGCCGCGATCACCACGGACATCATCGTCGGCTTCCCCGGCGAGACCGAGTCCGACTTCGCGGCGACCCTCGACGTCGTGCGCGCGGCCCGGTTCGCCGGCGCTTTCACGTTCCAGTACTCCAAACGGCCCGGCACCCCCGCGGCGACACTCGGTGACCAGGTGCCCAAGGAGGTCGTGCAGGAGCGCTTCGACCGGCTGGTCGACCTGCAGGACGAGATGGCCTGGTCCCTGAACCGCGCCCTGGTCGGCTCCGTCGTCGAGGTGCTGGCCTCCACCGGCGAAGGCCGCAAGGACGCCGACACCCACCGGATGTCCGGCCGCGCCCGCGACGGCCGCCTCATCCACTTCACGCCCGGCCCGGCCGCGGTCCGCCCCGGCGACGTGGTGCACGCCAAGATCACCTACGGGGCGCCCCACCACCTGGTCGCCGACGGCCCACTCGTGTCCCACCGCAGCACCCGCGCCGGCGACCATTTCGAAGCCGGCATCCGCCCCAAGACCTCCGGCGTCAGCCTCGGCATGCCCGCATTCGGGGCCTCAGCGCGATGACCGCCGAGCCCGACCCCCAGGACCTCTCGGCGCTCCGGCACGAGATCGACGAGGTCGAACGCCACACCGTCCGCACCGTGGAACTCGGCCCCCGCGCGATGATCATCGCGATCGCCGTCTTCGTCCTCATCGTCGGCCATGTGCTCCCGTGGATGAACGGCGCCAACGGCCTCGAGGTCCTCCTCGGCGAACACGATGCGGTCGGCAAGGCCAGCACGGTCCCCCGCCTCTTCGCCGCGACTTCGGCCGGCTTCGGCATCCTCGCCTCGGCGCTCACCTTGATCACCCGCCGCTGGTGGCTCGCCTGGGCCAGCGCCCTCGGCGGCTGGTTCGCCTCCGTCGACGGCATCCTCGCCATCTGGTCGCGCCAGTCCGCCCCCGGCCACACCGGTCCCGGCCTGGGCCTGGTCATCGCCGAGATCGCCATGGTCGTCATCGCCGCCCAGTGGTTCCGCACCGCCTGGTCAAGGACCTGACCCGAACGTACGACTCGCTTGCTGGAGCGTCGAACTCAGTTGCTGGAGCGTCGAACTCGCGGGGGGCTACCTGCTGGCGACGGCGTTCTCGGCGGCGGCGAGCCATTCGCGCCATTGGGCGGCTTGGGCTTCGGCCTGCTCGGCGCGGCGTTTGTCGCCGGCGGCCCGGGCTTTGGCGGCCTGGGCTTCGAACTGCTCGACGCGCTCGCGGAACTGGGCGGCCCGGGCGAGTGCCTCCGGGTCGGTCTTGCGCCACGCGGCGTCGGCGGCGGTGCGCACCTTCTCCTCGACGGCGCGGAGCTTGCTTTCCAGCTCGCGGATGCGTTCGCGCGGGACCTTGCCGATCTGCTCCCAGCGTTCCTGGATGCGGTGCAGGTGAGCGCGGGCGTTGTCGAGGTCAGAGGTGTTGATCTTCTCGGCCTCGGCGAGGAGCTCCTCCTTGCGGCGGGCGTTGTCCGTGAGCTCCGCGTCGCGCTCGTTGAAGACGGCGGAGCGGCGGCTGAAGAACTTGTCCTGGGCGGCGCGGAACTGCTGCCAGAGCGTGTCGTCGGCGTCCTTGGGGGCGCGGCCGGCGGCCTTCCACTCGGTCATGAGCTCCTTGTAGCGGCTCGCGGTCGGGCCCCAGTCGTCGGACTCGGCGAGCTGCTCGGCCTCCTCGACGAGGGCCTGCTTGCGCTCCTTGGCGGAGGCGCGCTGCCGGTCGAGGTCGGCGAAGTGCGAGCCGCGCCGGCGGTTGAACGTGTCGCGGGCCTTGGAGAAGCGCTTCCAGAGCGTGTCGTCGGTCTTCCGGTCGACGCCCTTGATCGTTTTCCACTCGTCGAGGATGGCGCGCAGCCGGTCGCCCGCGGACTTCCACTGGGTCGACTCCTCGGCGATCTTCTCGGCCTCGTCGACCAGCTCCTGCTTGCGCGCCACGGACTTGGCGCGGGCCTCCTCGCGGGCGTGCTTGGCCGACTCGAGCGCCTGGCCGGCCAACGCCAGCACGTGGTCCACCCGGGCGGCCAGCGACACCAGGTCACCGACCACGGCCGCGTCGGCCAGGCCCTCCTTGACGTGCTTCGCGCTGCTCAGGGTGTGCTTGGGGTCGCCGGACCCGGACGCCAGCCGGGCCTCGAGCAGCTCCACCTCGGTGCGGATGTCGTCGAACCGGCGGGCATAGTGCGCCAGCCCCTCCGCGGGTTCGCCGGCCTGCCAGGAGCCGACCGCGCGCTCGCCGTCGGCGGTGGTCACGTAGACCGTGCCGTCCGCGTCCACCCGGCCCCAGCGTTCCGGATGTGCGGATGCCTCGGCCACGACGGGTGGGGGAGACAGGGGCTCGGTGGGCGCATGCTCGGTGGACGCCACCGCGGCCGGTGTGGGTACCGGCGGTGTCTCCTCCGCCTCGGGCACCGCCGCGACCGCCCCGTTCTGGCTCGGCTCTGCTTCGGCCGCCGGAGTCGACTCTGCTTCGTCCGCCTGGATCGGCTCTGCTTCGGTCGACTCGATCGGCTCTGCTTCGGCCGCGCCGTCCGCCGTGACCGGTGCGTCCGGGGCGATCTGCTGACCCGTCTCGCTGTCCGTCATGACCCCGCTCCTCCCGCTGTGCCCGCGTCTCCCCGCGAGCGCCCCGCTTGCGCGAGGCCCCAATCCGGCGGCTCCCCACCGCCGTGCTGGCCGTGTCCAAAATCTGGTACCCCGCGCGCATTCAAACAGGTCGCGGCCCGCCTCGGTACTCCAAGGGCAGTAATCTGCCCCGATGGTCGCTTCGAGTCACCTGACGAGCCCGTAGCGTTCACGTAGTTGACGATGCACACCACGTGACTCGGTAGATTCGATGCTCATGATCGCCCGTGTCGCCGTGGTGCCCCAGCCGCCGCTGCTGGTGCCGGAACTGGTCGCCGGACCCGATCCGGACGTGGCGGCCGTGCGTGCCGAATGCCTCGCCGTGGCCGCCCGGCTCGCCGGCGCCGCCCGGCACTGGATCGCGATCGCGGCGGCCGACGTGCCCGAGCCGACGGCGCTGGGCCCGGACGCGGCCGGCACGTTCCGCGGCTACGGCGTCGACGTCCGGGTCCGGCTCAGCGACAACGCCGAGCAGGTCGACCCGGCCATGCCCCTCCCCGCCCTGGTCGCCGGCTGGCTGCGGGAACAATCCGGGGCCGTGGAGGTCAAAACCTGGCTGGTCCCCACGGACCTGGCCACGGCGGACTGCCAGGAGTTCGGCTCCCGCCTGGTCGCCGAGTCCGCGCCCGACGAGTCCGTGGGCCTGCTGGTCGTCGGCGACGGTTCGCACCGGCACGGCGAGCAGGCGGTGGGCCGGCCGGACGGGCGCGCCGGAGTGTTCGACGAGGAGGTCCGCCGCGCGCTGGCCGCCGCTGACCCGGCCGCGCTGCTGGCCCTCGACCCGGACCTGGCCGCCTCGCTCGGCGCGGTCGGCCGGGCCGCCTGGCAGGTCCTCGCCGGTGTGGTCGGCAAGGACGGCCGTGCCTGGGAGTGCACGCACAACGCGCTGCTCATCCCGTTCGGCGTGGCCTACCACCTCGCGGTCTGGGATCCGCTGTGAGCGAGCTTGCGAGCGAACCATCAAGCACTGCCCCGCCGCCGAGGGACGAGGCGGCAGGGTTGCCAGCGCCGAGCTTGCGAGGCGGTGGCTTGAGACCGGTGGCGATCGTCGGGCCCACCGCGACCGGCAAGTCCGCGCTGGGCATCGCGCTGGCCGAGCGGCTCGGCGGTGAAGTCATCAACGCCGACGCCATGCAGCTCTACCGCGGAATGGACATCGGCACCGCCAAGGTCACCCCGGCCGAGCGCCGCGGCGTGCCGCACCACCTGCTGGACGTGCTGGAGGTGCGGGAGACCGCCTCGGTGGCCGCCTACCAGCGCCAGGCCCGCGCGGTGTTCAGTGCGCTGCTCGACGCCGGCCGGGTGCCGGTCCTGGTCGGCGGCTCCGGCCTCTACGTGCAGGCGGTGCTGGACGAGCTGGACTTCCCCGGCACCGACCCGGGCCTGCGGGTCCGGCTGGAGGGCGAGCTGGCCGCGGCCGGCGCGCCGGCCCTGCACGCCCGGCTGGCCGGCCTCGACCCGGACGCGGCGCGGTCGATCCTGCCGAGCAACGGCCGCCGCATCGTCCGGGCGCTGGAGGTCATGGAGCTGACCGGCCGGCCGTTCTCCGCCACGCTGCCGCGCCCCGGACCGGCCCGCTACGGCACGGTGCTGATCGGGCTGGACGTGGACACCGCGGAGTTGGACACCCGGGTGGACGCCCGGGTGGCCCGGATGTTCGCCGCCGGCCTCGCCGCCGAGGTGCGCGAGCTGGAGAACCAGGGCCTGCGCGAGGGCCGCACCGCATCCCGGGCCCTCGGTTACCAGCAGGTCCTGGCCGCCTTCGACGGCGATTGCGACCTCGACGCGGCGGCCACCGAGACCGCCCGCGCCACCCGCCGGTTCGTCCGCCGCCAGCGCTCCTGGTTCCGCCGCGACGCCCGGATCACCTGGCTCGACGCCACCCGCCCCGACCTGGCCGACGCCGCGCTAGTCCGCCTCTCCGGAAATTTTTAATGCGGTTGCGTTCCAGCGAACGATGCGGTTGGCGGGCACGAGGCTGTGTCAACCCCTCGCCGACTAACCTGGTGGGGTGTCGGCCGGCATCCCGTTCCTCAAGGGGCACGGCACGGAGAACGACTTCGTGCTGCTGCCCGACCTCGACGCGGCCCTCGATCTGACCCCGGACCGGGTCCGCGCGCTGTGCGACCGGCAGCGCGGCCTCGGCGCCGACGGGGTGCTGCGCGTGGTCCGGCCCGGCGGCTGGTTCATGGACTACCGCAACGCCGACGGCTCGGTCGCCGAGATGTGCGGCAACGGGGCGCGGGTGTTCGCCCGCTACCTCGTCGACGCCGGCCTGGAGTCCGCGTCCGGGTTCGTGCTCGGCACCCGGGCCGGCCCGCGCCCGGTCGAGGTGCACCCGGATGGCGACGTGACCGTCCACATGGGACCAGTCAGCCTCCTCGGTTCCTCAGCCGCGACTGTGTCCACAGTGGACTATCTGGGCGTCGCCGTCGGCGTCGGCAACCCGCATCTGGTGTGCGTGCTGGACGGCGGTCTCGAGGAGCTGGACCTGACCGTCCCACCCGGACACGACGTGACGCTCTTTCCCAACGGTGTCAACGTGGAGTTCGCCGTACCCGATGGCCCGGACCGGGTGCGCATGCGCGTGCACGAGCGCGGCGTGGGGGAGACCCGCTCGTGCGGCACCGGCACGGTCGCCGTCGCCGCCGCGGTCCTCGGCGGCACCGGCAAGCTCACCGTCGACGTTCCCGGCGGCACCGTGCAGGTCACCATCGACGAGCACGGCAGCACGCTCACCGGCCCCGCGGTGTTCGTGGCCCGCGGCGAGCTCGACCCGGCCTGGTGGAACAGCGTCTAACCGGGCAGCCTCAGCTCCAGTTCGAGCCAGCGCGCCAGATCCTTGATCTCCCGGCCGATCGCCGCATTCATGGTCTTCGTGAACGGGACGTCCTGATGGATCGCGTCGACCCGAAGCACCCCGGCGGCCCGGTCGGCGGTGGCGTCCACCTTGCCCACCAGCCGGTCGCCGTACAGGACCGGCAGCGCGAAGTACCCCCACCGGCGCTTGGCGGCGGGCTTGTACATCTCCAGCTGGTAGTCGAACTCGAACAGCTCGACCATGCGCTTGCGGTCATGGATGAGCCGGTCGAACGGCGACAGCAACGCCGCGCGCCCGGCGAACGGCTGGCCCAGCTGGGCGGGATCCACCCGCCAGGTACCCCGGACCCCCTCGATCACGGCCGGCTCGCTGACCTCGCCCACATCCTCAGGTTCGACCGGGCATTCCGGCCCCTGGGCGCGGGCGATACCCAGCGAGCGCAGCCGCTTCTCGTTGCGGACGCGCAACGCCTCCTCGGCCGGGACCACCGGGTCATCGGGGTAGACCCGCGTCGCCAGGTCCCACAGCCGCTCGGCGCCCCGGCGTCCGGCCACGGCGACCTCGCCACGCTGCACCATGAGCTCCAGCAACTGCGTGACGTTGCGGTTGTTTGTCCACCCGCTCGACTTCCACGGCACCCAGCACGTGTCGGGAAGATCGCGCGACGGCAGCGGCCCCGACGACTCAAGCCGCTCGAGGATGTCCAGCCGGCACGCGTCGTTGGCGCGCACCCAGTCGCGGCGGTGCTCCCGCCAGGGGGACAGCTCCCCGCGCCCGGGCCACTCGGCCATCTCCGCCCGGTACAGCGCGAGATCCTCGCTGGGCCGGATCATCGCCCGCAGCTCCAGCAGCGTCCCGTCCGCCAGCGCGGCGTCCAGCTGGGCCGGTTTGTACGACGACCCGAGCCGGCTCCACGCCACCAGGTCCGCGTTCGGCGCGACCGCGGCGGTCGGATCGATCTGCAGCAAACTCAGCTGGCGCACCACGTCCAGTAGCTCAGCCGGCCGCGAGGCGTCCAGGAGCTGCGCCCGGACGGCGATGCGGCGCGCGTCGATGCGCGAAAGCATGTGGACAGTCAACAGGTGGGCCTTCCGGGTGTCACAGCTTCTGGTCCGGGCTGCACCAGCCCGTGACGAAATCCAGTACGTCGAGGACCGTGTCCTCGTCGTTCTCGCGGTTCTGTTCCTGTAGCCGCAACCGGAATGCCTCGAGCTGTTCCTGTACCCGCGTGCGGTCGGCTCCCGCGGCGAGCAGTTCGGCCACGACGTCGCGCAACCCTCGTAGGGGCTCGGGTGCCCGCAGACCCCGCTCGAACGCACCGAGCCAGTCGGGATCGGCCTGATTCTCGGTCATGGTGTCACCAGGCTCCACGTTCCTTGAGAAGAGGCAAGCAGGTTCTGGTATTCCGATATGGACATGGGGCGGCTCGGTTCGATGAAACCGTGACCGCCAGGGTTGTGCGGGTCCGGCCGGTAGGTCAGTCCCTCCGGGAGGTTGGCGCTGCCGATCCGCCAGACCGGATCCCGTCCGGTGCCACCGAACTCCGGCGGGCGGCGGTGCTGTGGCAGGTTGGTCGGCGAGTGCGGACTCACCGAGACCCCACCGGATCCCGGATGGACCATTCCATTGGAGTCGACCGGAATGTCCGTGCCCGGCCGTGCGCCTAAGGTTCGGGCGGACGGACCGATCTCGGGCACCCCGCCGTCGTTCTTCATGCCGCGGTAGAGCGGAACGCACGGGGTCAGGCCCAGCGGATCGGTTTCGCCGGTCGGATTGGACACGTAGGCCTGAGGATTGGGCGCGGGGCTCAGGCCGAGTGGGTCATTGTTCGCGAAGCGCCCACTCAGCGGTTCGTAGTACCGGTGGTAGTTGTAATGCAGCCCGGTTTCGGCGTCGTAGTACTGGCCGGGGAACCGAAGCGGGCACTGCGGACCGTCGCCCAATCCGGCGACCGCGGCACCCCACAGCGTGGTCCGCGAGTGCCAGGCGATGTCGCCGTCGGGGTCGACCATTTCCGTCGGTGTCCCGACGAGGTCCGTGACCAGGGCGTAGAACTGCTGGTCAACCCATTCCTGCGGTGCGTCACGGAGCGGTGCGCGCTCCGTTTGGGTGACCGGCCGAAACGTGTCGGTATCCCAGTTCCAGGTGGTCGTCGGCCCGCCGGAACGGGTCTGCTCGGCGAGCACGAGTTTGTCCCAGGTGAAGTCGACCTGTTCGGCCACGCCGCTTCCGTCGTCGGTGAGGCGAAGCTTCGCGACCCGGCGGCCGAGCGGGTCGTAGCGGTACCGCCACCGGGCGCCGTCCGGTGTGACGACGCCGGTCAGCCGGTCCTCGGAATCCCAGGTGTACCGCCAGATCAGGGTCTTGCCGGACAGCGTCCGGTGCTGCCGGGACACCACCCGGCCCTGCGGGTCGTGCCGGTAGTGCACGTTGCCGGCGCGGCGGATCACGGTGCCGGTGTGTTCCCGCTCACCCTGGGCCTCCAGATCGGGCACGCCGGCGGGAATCGGCCACGCCGCGGCGGTGATGTTGCCGGCCTGGTCGTAGGCGTACCGCTCGGTCCAGCCCGCCCCGTGCACGGCCGTGACCCGTCCGGCCGGGTCCAGTTCGAACCGGCGCGACCCGCTGAGCTGATCGGTGACGCCGATCAGGTGGCCGTCCGGCCGGTACTGGTAGGCGCGCTGCTGCACCAGCCGCATCTGCCGGGCGTCGGGCGGTGCGTACGGATCGGGTCCGGTGACCGTCTGGGAGGTCAGCCGGTGGCTCGCGTCCCACGCCTGGGTCAGCACCGCGCCCGCACCCAGCTCGCGCCGGATCTCCCGGCGGGCCGGATCGTAGGCGAACCGCAGCGTGTGGCCGGCGGTGTGCAGTGCGGTCGGCTGGCTGTTCGCGTCGTAATCCCACACCGACTCCGCACCCGACGGGGTGGTGCGGCGGATCCGCCGCCCGGCCGGGTCGTACACCGACGACACCACGCGCCCGTTGACCGACTCGGCGAGGATCCGGCCGAGGGGGTCACGCCGGATGCTCACCTCCGCGTCCGGACCGCTGGCCTGGATCAGGTGGCCGGCCGCGTCGTAGCCGAACCGGGTCACCCCGTCCGCCGCGGTCTTCTCGGTGACCCCGCCCAACGCGTCGTACGCATAGCGGACGGTCTCGCCGGCGCCGTTGGTGCGCTCGGTCAGCTGCCCGGCGGCGTCGTGGACGTAGCGAAGGGTGCGGTCGTTGAAGTCGGTCTCCGAGACCAGCCGGCCGGCGGGGTCATACGTGTAGCGCCACACCTTGCGCTGCGGGTTGGTGACGGAGACCAGGCGCAGCTGGCTGTCGTAGCCGAACTCGTACCGGGCGCCGCCGGGATCGGTCCGCGCGGCCGGCAGGTCGAACCCGGTGTACTCGGTGCGGTTGACCCGACCCACCGCGTCGACGTGCTCGAGCTGGTTGCCTTCACCGTCATAGCGCCAGCGCTCGGTGGCCCCGTCCGGCCGGGTCCGGGACAGGAGCTTTCCCTCCACCGTCCAGGTCAGCCGGTCCGCGCCGCCGACCGGGTCCACGATGTGCGCGATCCGGCCGAACACGTCGCGGACGTACCGGGTGGTCGCGCCGAGCGGGTCGGTGACGGCCACCGGCAGGCCGGCCGGGTCGGTGTCGAACCGCCGGGTGCCGCCGACCGGATCGGTGACCGCCGCGAGATGACCCGACGCAGTGTAGACGCAGCGGGTGGTCGCACCGGCCGGATCGGTGATCGCGACCAGGTTGCCGCGCTCGTCGTACTCCCGCCGCCACACCGTGCCGTCCGGGTCGGTGACCGTGACCGGCAATCCGAGCGCGTTGTACGTCGCCGTCACCGCTCGGCCGTCGGGGCGGACCAGGGTGACGACGTTGCCGTCTTCGTCGTAGGTGTAGCGGGTGGTGCGACCCAGCGGGTCGGTGCGGGACAGCGGCCGGTCGTACCGGTCCCACTCGAAGACGGTGGTGTTGCCGAGCGGGTCGATCTCGCGGGTCACCTGACCGGCGTCGTTGAGGTGGAAGCGGGTCTCGTGCCCCAGTGAGTCGGTGAAGATCGTGAGGCGGTCCTGGTAGTCGAAGCCGCCGGCCAGGAAACCACCCGAGCCCGCGTTGCGCACGCAGCGGCCATCGTCGTCGTAGGCGTAGGAGTACCACTGGCCGTTGCGGTCCTCCCAGCGAACGATCCGGCCGGCGCTGTCGTAGCCGAACCGCAGCGGCAGCCCGGAGGAGTTGACGACCTCGGTGAGCCGGCCGGCCTCGTCGTAGCGGTACCGCACGAGGACCACGTCACCGGTGCCGTCCTGGCCGAGCAGACGCAGCGTCGTGATCTGGCCGGCCTCGGTGTGCACACCGATCCGGTAGCCGCCGGAATGCCGCACCTCGGTCGGCTGACCGTCCTGGTCGCGGAGCACGTCGATGCGGTTGCCGTTGTGGTCGGTCATCGATGCCAGTCGACTCACAGCACCCGGCGTCGAAGCGAAATGCAGGGTCTGCCTGGATTCCGACCGCGTGATCGCGTAGCCGCTTTCCGTGCGGCGCAGCGGCCACCGGGGACCCTCCTGTGGCAGCACCGGTGCCGCCCCATCGGGCCTCGGGTAGACCAGGATCATGCCGTCCTCGGCGACGAACACGACGCCGTCCGCGTCGATCTCGAGCCGCTGGTCCACTGTGGACGCCCAGGACCGCCCGAACGCGCGGCCCGAGCGATAGGACGAGATGTGGGTTCGGGTCAGCACGAGCGGCAGCACGCCGTCCAACTCCACGTCGACCTGGTGCAGCACCATCTCGCCGGACGCCACGTCGATCGGGTCGTTCTGGCACCGCCGCCCGTTCACCGGGGACGCGGTGTCCCGGGGATTGTCGGGCCGGTTCGTGGTGGTGCCGGTTTCGGTTGGTGTGCCGCGGGTTGTGGTGCCGGAGCCGGGTCCGGTGGTAGTGCCGCTCGGAGTCGTGGTCTGCGCCGCGGCGGCGCGTTCGTCGCGCAGCCCGGTGGCGTTGTCGTGGGCGCTGGCGGCGGAGTGGGCGAGGTCGCCAGCGGCGCTGGCGGCTTGGGTTGCGCCGTACTGGACTTGCCGGGCGCCTTGGGCGGTGGTGACGATGCCTTGGCCGGCTTCGTTGGCGACGTTCAATGCGTCGTTGAGGTTGTGGATGTCTTTGATCTTGGATAGGGCGGTGCCGACCTGCTGGATGCCGTCGATGACCTGTTGGGCACCGGAGATGATGGCCCGGATGCCCTCGATCAACTGCATGATCGCGTTGTAGATCTGGATGCCGTCGTAGACCAGCTTGACCGCGCGGCCCCATCCGACGACGGGGATGGGGAGCATGGCGGCGGCTTCGATGAGCTTGTCCACCAACATCTTGATCAGATGCAGAATCTGATCGCAGGCCCGGCGGGATCCCTGGGCAACCTTGTTCAACGCGAACCCGATCAGGTTCGCTGCCTGTGCATCAGCCTCGATGCCCAGCGTCCAGGTCTGGCCGATGAGATTGCGGAACTTGTCGGCGGCGTCGCCGGTCCAGGCTCCCTGGAGTTCGCCGAGTCCGGCGTTCACATTGTTGCGGACGGCTTGCAGGGCGGCGGAGACGTTTTTCCACTGTCCGGCTTGTTCGGCGATCTTGTCGAAGTCGCCGGTGATCGGTTTGATGATGGAGTCGACCAGGCTTTCGCCGACGATCTTCTGCCACACCCAGTTCACTGCCTGCACTTCGAAGCCGGCGTTGGCGATCGCGTCGGCCACCTGCGGCCCGGTGTGCCCTTCCGGCGCCCGGTTGAGCATCGCCACGGGGTCGACGACGTCGGAGTAGGCCATCACTCGCCACCCAACCCGGCACCGGCCGCGGAGATCTGGGTAGCCCCGGCCTGATCCTGCTGCTCGTAGCCGGCGGCGGTCTTGTCCAGCCCGTCCTTGACCTCGGTCATCTTCCGATTGGCGAACTGCAGGGTCTCCGCATACAACCCCACGACGCCGTGCACGATCGGCACCAACAGAGCCAGCAACCCGGTGAACCCACTGGTATCCCCACCCTTGTCCCGCGCATGCTGCTCGATGCTTTGGAAGTGGCCGGCGGCCCGCTCCAGCATCCCGCTGTAGCCCCGCAACTCCTGCGGCTCAACATGGAACTGACCCGCCATCGAACCCACCCCTCAGATAGCGCGCTATTCCTCGTCGTCCTCGGACCGCTGGAACTGGTAACCCCTGCCCTCGTCGGGTTCGTCCGTGTCCTGCGGGGGTGCCGGCGGTCCGCCCATCTCGATGATGTCGTCGAGGTCCTGGCCCTCCTGGATCATCGTGTACGCCTGCTGCATGCCCTCCACGCCCGGCGTGAGCGCGGCCTGGATCTCCGGGTCGTCGAGGTGCCGGCCGGCGGCGATGTCCTGCCAGGACAGCTCGCCGGCATCGATCCGCTCCTGCAGCTCGCGCAGCTCCCGCGGCGCGTCCCCGCTCCGGGCGTGCTCCTCGATCAGCCGGATGTCCTCTTCGGACAGTTGGGTCTTCGGCGTCTCCCGTTCCACCTGCTTCGCCTCGACGATGGCCTGGTCGAGCGCCACCTCGGCCTCCTCCAGCCGGGCCAGCGCCTCGGTGATCTGCGGAGTCTGCCAGGCCTCGGCCCCGGTCATGACGATTCTCCCTGCTGCACAACGGCTTCGATGAACTCCTCGGGCGGGCGGTACCGGTGCTCGAGGACGTAGTGCGCGATCATGTCCGGCGCCGCGTACCGCGCGCCATTCTTGCCCTCGACCCGGATCTCCGCGAACCCCACCGGAAACTCCCCGGCGTCCGACTTGACCGTGATCGGCGGCGGCATCGGCTCGGCCGGCCGCGGGCACAGGTTGCAGTAGTGCCAGCCCCGCGTCCGGTTCACCGGGTCCCGGGCCAGTTCAACCAACCGCTCGGCGAACGCGGCCGGGACCTCGCCGGTGGCATACGGATGCGCCGCGTCCAGCCAGCCGACGTTGACCGACCCATCCTCGAACTCCGCCAGGTATCGGTACGGGGTGCCGTCCTCGAAATACGTCATGGATAGACCTCACGACACGCGGCCCAGTGCACGTTGCCCTGGTTCGGCCGCAACAGCTCCGACAGCCGGGTCGGCTGCGTCACCGTCACCGGCGTGCCCATGATATTCAGGCCGGTCGGCGGGCTCAGGACGTAGTTCGGCACCTGGGCCCCCGGCCCGAACGTCTCGTGCGGCGTGGCGGTGCCATGGCGCTCGATCCGGTTGCCCAGCGAGTCGCTGATCGTCGTGCCGTGCGGGCTGTAGAAGTTGAGGTGGGTTCCCGGCGGCACCGTCACCGTCGACGTGTCGCCGGTCGGGATCGTGCCGTGGCCGCTGAACACCAGCTCGTGGTCGGGCCGGTGCCCGGGCCGGAGGTCCGTGACGTTGCCGTTCGGGTCCACGGCGAAGCTCGACGCGCCGCTGCGGGTCGGGTTCGGGGTGCACGGCGTGAGGCCGAGCGGGTCGGCCCAGGTGTTCGGGTTGGGCACATAGGTGTGCGGGTTCGCGCTGCCGATCAGGCCGAGCGGATCATTGGACTCGTACCGGCCCGCCGACGGGTCGTAATAGCGCTGGTAGTTGTAGGCGTCGCCGGTCTCCGCGTCGTGGTACTGGCCGGGGAAGCGCAGCGGGCACTCCGGGCCTGCGCCGCCACGCGAGTATGCCCGGCCCCACAGCGTGGTCTGCAGCCGCCAGGCGACGTCGCCACCCGGGTCCAGCATCTCCACCGGGGTCCCGACGAGGTCGGTGACGATGGCGTAGAACCGCTGGTCCACCACCTCCTGCGGGGCCGTCCGCTCGATCTGGGCGACCGGGCGGATCGAACCGGGCGCCACCTCCCAGGTCGTCGTGGCCCCGCCGGTGGTCTGCTCGGCCAGAGCGAGGCCGTCCCAGGTGAAGATCGTCTCCTCGGCCACCTGCCCGTCGCCGCCCAGCCGCTGCTTGGCGACCCGCCGGCCGAACGCGTCGTAGACGTACCGCCATTCGGCACCGTCCGGCGTGGCGACGCCGACCAGCCGGTCCTCGGTGTCCCAGCGGTAGGCCCAGGTCCGCTGCTGCCCGGACAGCGTGTGGTGGCGCCGCAGCACCAGCCGGCCCTGCCGGTCGTGCTCGTACCGGGTCCGGCCGGCCCGGCGGATCAGCGTGCCGGCGTACTCCCGCGGCCCCTGCGCCTCGGCCGACTCCGCGTCCTCCGGCGCCGCCGGCCAGCCGGCCTGGGTGATGTTCCCGGCGGCGTCGTAGGCGTACCGCTCGGTCCAGCCCTGCCCGTGCACCGCGGTCACCCGGCCGGCCACGTCCAGGTCGAACCGGCGCGACCCGGCCAACCGGTCGTCGACGCCGGCCATCTGGCCGTCCGGCCGGTAGTGGTACCGCCGTGCCTGCACCAGCCGCGCGTCCCGGCCGGTCACCTGCTGGCCCACCAGCCGGTGGTTGACGTCCCAGGCCTGGGCCAGCACCGCACCCGCGTCGAGCTGCCGCCGCACCTCCCGGCCGGCCGTGTCGTATCCAAAGTGGACGGTGTGCCCGGCCGTGGTCAGCCGGGTCGGGTTGCTGTTGACGTCAAACGCCCACGTCGACTCCGCACCGCTGGGGGTGCGCCGGTGCGTGCGCCGGCCGAGCGCGTCGAACGCGGACCTTAGGGTGCGACCGTTCACCGTCTCGGCGAGCACCCGGCCCACCGGATCCCGCTCGTACTCGACCGCGACCTCGGGCGTCGCCGCGCGGATGAGACGGCCCGTCGCGTCGAAGCCGAACGTCGTGGTGACCGTGTCGCCGGACCGCTTCTCCACCACGTTGCCCAGCGCGTCCCGGACGAAGGAGGTGGTCTCGCCGGCCCCGTTGGTCCGCGCCACCAACTGGCCGGCGGCGTCGTGCTGGTAGGACAGGGTGCGGCCGTTGAAGTCGGTCTCCGACACCAGGTTCCCGGCGGCGTCGTAGGTGTACCGCCAGGTCAGGCCCTGCGGGTTGGTCACCGAGGTGAGCCGGAGGTTGGCGTCGTAGCCGAACTCCAGCCGGGTGCCGTCCGGGCCGGTGCGGGCCGTCGCCAGGTCGAGCCCGCCGAACTCGGTCCGGGACGTCCGGCCCAGCGCGTCCCGGTACTCGATCAGGTTGCCCTCGCCGTCGTAGGTCCACCGCTCGGTGGCGCCGTCCGGCAAGGTCCGGGACAGCAGCTTGCCCTCGATGCTCCAGCCGTAACGGGTGACCCCGCCGACCGGATCGATGACCGCGCTGATCCGGCCGAACACGTCGCGCTGGTACCGGGTTGTGGCGCCGAGCCCGTCGGTGGTGGACACGACGAGCCCGGCGGCGTCCGTCTCGACGCGGCGTACCCCGCCCGCCGCGTCGACCACCTCGGCGAGGGCGCCGCGGTCGTCGTAGCCGAAGCGCGTGACCGCACCGGCCGCGTCGGTCACCGTGACGACGTTGCCGCGCTCGTCGTACTCCCGTTCCGAGCGCAGGTCACCGGGCTCGACCACCGACGTGACCAGGCCGGCGTCGCCGTACTCGAGCGCGGTCCGCGCGCCGTCGGCCCGGGTGAGCGCGATAAGCCGGCCGGCGTCGTCGTATTCGAACCGGGCGGTCCGGCCGAGCGGGTCGGTGCGCGCGGTCAGCCGGTCCCGGGCGTCGTACTCGGAGGTCGTGGTGTGGCCGAGCGGATCGGTCTCGGCGACGACGTTGCCGCGCTCGTCGTAGCGGTAGGCCGTGGTGTGGCCGAGCGCGTCGGTGTACCGGGTGGTGCGGTCGTCGTCGTAGCTGAAGGTGCCGTTGAGCAGCCCGTCGGCGCCCTGGTTGGCGATGCAGCGGCCGCGCTCGTCGTAGAAGTACCGGTACCAGCGCCCATTCCGGTCCGTCCACTGGGTGAGCCGGCCGTCGCCGTCGTACCCGAACCGCAGCGGCAGGTTCGACGAGTTGATCACCTCGGCCAGGTCGCCGGCCGCGGTGTAGGCGTACCGGACGAGCGGGACGGCCGGGCCGTCCGCGGTGCGCAGCCGCAACTCCGTGACGCGACCGCCGTCGGTGGCCACGTCGAGGTGGTAGCCGCCGGAGTGCACGACCTCGGTGATCACCCCGGACGTGTCCCGCAGGAAGCTGATCAGGTTGGCGTTCTGGTCCGAGATCGAAACCAGTGGACTCACCGCACCCGGCGCACCCGCGAAGTGCAGCTCCTGGCGAGACTCCGGTTTGCCGATGGTGTAGCCGTTCTCCGTGCGGCGCAACGGCCAGCGCGGCCCGACCTGAGGCAGCACCTCGCCGCTGCCCGGATCGGGGTAGACCAGCAGCATCCCGTCGTCCGTGACGAACACGACGCCGTCCGCGTCGAGCTCCAGCCTTTGGTCCACTGTGGACGCCCAGGACCGCCCGAAGCCACGCCCCGCGCGGTAGGACGAGATGTGCGTGCGGCGCAGCACGAGCGGCAGCACACCGGGAAGGTCCACATCGGTCTGACCGAGGATGACCTCACCGGTGGTGACGTCGACCGGATCGCCGGAGGTGGTGCGGGCGCCCTCCGGTGTGCGCGTGGCATTGGGGTCAGCCGGCCGGTTCGTGCCGGGTTCGCTTGGTGCACCACGGGTTGTGGTGCCGGAGCCGGGTCCGGCCGTTGTGCTGCTCGGAGTGGTGGTTTGCGCTGCGGCGGTGCGTTCGTCGCGCAGGCCGGTGGCGTTGTCGTGGGCGCTGGCGGCGGAGTGGGCGAGGTCACCTGCCGCACCGGCGGCTTGGGTTGCACCGTACTGGACTTGGCGCGCGCCTTGGGCGGTCGTCACGATGCCCTGTCCGGCTTCGTTGGCGACGTTGAGCGCGTCGTTGAGGTTGTGAATGTCTTTGATCTTGGACAGGGCGGTGCCGACTTGCTGGATGCCGTCGATGACCTGCTGAGCACCCTGGATGATCGCCCGGATGCCTTCGATCAGTTGCATGATCGCGTTGTAGATCTGGATGCCGTCGTAGACGAGCTTGACCGCGCGGCCCCATCCCACCACCGGAATCGGCAGCATGGCGGCGGCCTCGATGAGCTTGTCCACCAGCATCTTGATCAGGTGCAGGATCTGGTCGCACGCGCGGCGGGACCCCTGCGCGACCTTGTTCAGTGCGAACCCGATCAGGTTGGCCGCCTGCGCATCAGCCTCGATGCCCAACGTCCAAGTCTGCCCGATCAGATTCCGGAAGCGGTCCGCGGCGTCGCCGGTCCACCCGCCTTGCAGCTCGCCGAGGCCGGCGTTCAAATTGTTGCGCACCGCCTGCAGCGCCGCGGAGACGTTCTTCCACTGGCCGGCCTGTTCGGCGATCTTGTCGAAGTCGCCGGTGATCGGCTTGATGATCGAGTCGACCAGGCTTTCGCCGACGATCTTCTGCCAGACCCAGTTGACGGCTTGTACTTCGAAGCCGGCGTTGGCGATCGCATCGGCCACCTGCGGCCCGGTGTGCCCTTCCGGAGCCCGGTTGAGCATCGCCACCGGGTCAACGACGTCCGAGTACGGCATTACTCGCCACCCCCGAGCCCGGCACCGGCGGCGGAGATCTGCGTGGCGCCGGCCTGATCCTGCTGCTCGTAGCTGGCGGCGGTCTTGTCCAGGCCGTCCTTGACCTCGGTCATCTTCCGGTTGGCGAACTGCAGGGTCTCGGCATACAACCCGACCACGCCGTGCACGATCGGTACGAGTAGAGCGAGCAACCCGGTGAACCCGCTGGTGTCGCCGCCCTTGTCCCGCGCATGCTGCTCGATGCTGTGGAAGTGGCCGGCGGCCCGCTCGAGCATCCCGCTGTAGCCGCGTAACTCCTGTGGCTCGACATGGAACTGACCCGCCATCGACCCGCCCTCCAGGCTCGGGAGTTCTCTCCGGAGCCTCAGAGCAGAGGCCCGACCACACCGTTCCCGATCGGGTCAAATCATGGGCTATCGCAAATCAGATCGGCCAACCCGCCGACGTGGGCCAGGTTGGTCAGCGCACGAGTGACCGGTGCATCTCCATCAGCTGCCGGACCAGATCCGCCCGCCCACCCGGCCCGACCCGGACCCGAGCCTCGCCCGCCTCCGTCATGACTCGGTTGAGAAACCGCCCGTTCTTCGTGTCCACGTACCGCAGCGGCTGATCCACCATCCGGTACCCGCCAGCCCCATCCCGCACCCCCATGAACATCTCCCCACCGCCGGTGTGCCGCAACGCCGCCACCCGCTGCACCTCCAACACCGCCGCATCCGCCGGCCGCAGGATCACCCCGGTGGCCGTCCGCTGCCGCCCCGCTCTCGTCGTGAGCAGATCGCTCCGCCGCACCGTCACCACCCGGCACCGCCCCGCCGCCACCTCCGGGGCCTGCGCAACCAGCGCCTCGACCAACTTCCGCTGCCGAACCTGGCTCAACCACACCGAGTTCGCATCCCGAATAGCCAGCACCCGCTCCGCCCCGACAGCCGCCACCAGCACCCCCCTGACCGCGCCGCCCACCTCGATGAACGCCCAGAACTCCGTCGCCGCCCGGCACAACACCGCCAACGACGCCAGCACCTCCACATCCAGCCGCCCCCGGCGGTCCACCGCCCCGAACCGCCCCAACTCCTCCAGGTACCGCCCCTCCACCTCCTCGTGCCCAGCCCGCGGCACCCACCGCACAGCCGGCCTCAGCACCGGATGCAACTCGCCCAACCCCTCGGCCCGCACCAGCCACGCCAGCAGATCGCCCGTAACCGTCACCGGATGAGCCAGCACCACCGCTACTCCACGATTTCCTCGGCCCCGATGACCGCCGGCGGCGTCAACTCGTCCGGCCCGAACAACTCGTCCGGATCCCCACCCAACAACCACTCCGGCCGCACATGCTCGTAGTCCTCACCGTCCGCCGGGCTCCCCGTCGGCCCCACCGGCACACCACCCGCCCCGGCGGCGCCACCCACACCACCCCGCCCGCCGGTTCGCTCACCTGACGCCATCCGCCCCGCATCCCGAGGCCCCGAGCCACGCCCACTGTCAGGCTCATGCCCACCGGCCCCACGCCCACCGGCTTCCGGTTCTCGCCCAGCACCGCGCCCACGCCCATCGGCCCCCGGCTCCCGCCCACGACCAGGCAAGCGCCCCTCCTCGGCTGGCGCCCGTCCTCCGCCGCTAGACCCGCCCCCGCCGAACCCGGCACCCGGCCGCCAGCTGCCCGGCGGCACCGGCGTCACACCGGCAAATCCACCCGTACCCGGCCGAGGCCCACCCGCCGGTCCACCCGCGTCCGGCCCCGCCTGCACCGGACCGCCCGCCGGCGGCATGAAACCCTCCGGCGCCGTCGACTGCGGCGGACCCGCCGTCCCAATCGGCCCGGCCCCGCCATGCTCAACCGGCCCCGGATCGTCAACCCCGCGCCGCGGCGGCGGCCCAACCGGCGGCCGCCCTACCGGCCCCGGTCCCGGCACCCCACCCCACTCCGCCACCGAGATCCCCGCATCGTCCACCTCAATCGACCCGTACGCCCCCGGCATCCCATCCGTGTTGTACGCACTCGCATCCTCATAGGCGACCATCGCATCCACATTGCGCTGACTCGCCTCGTCATGCAGAGCCTTCTGCCGCCCATAACTCACCATCTCGCCAGGCGACAACATCGGCCACGGATTCAGCCTCTCCGGCATCGGCGGCACCGGCACCACCGAATTCTTCGCCACATCAAACGACCCCACCTGCCGATGCGACAAATCCTGCGCCACGCTCACCTCCGGCACCGCCGCAGAATGCGCCACCACCATCGGCCCCGCCCCTCGCCGCGCCGCCCCCGCCGCCGCACCCCGCCACACCGACTCCATCGTCCCCATCAACCGCTTGATCGACGCCGCACTATCATCAAAATCATCAACCAACTCCCGCACAGCATCCGCCGCCCCAGCCAACCTCTCCCCACCCGGCGCACTCCGGAAGTTCTCGTAAATCTCCTCCGCCGACATCCCAAACATCCCTGAAGACATCTCAACGTCCCCCCTTCAAGGTCTGCACCACCGCCGAAGCAATCAGCTTCGCCCGATCACAGGATTTTTCTTTCAACTCGCCATGCTCGCCGATTCTGAATGCTAGTGTATCGGAGGCACCTATGGCGATATTGCACTGTCCTGATCGCCTGCCATCTGTCGCGTCATGAAAGACGGCGGGGTAGCCTTCTACCGTTGTTTCGATCCAATAGCCGTCAAACTGGCCTTGCTCGTGTCCCCGGTACAAATCGTCGAGACCGTGTGGATTCCCGGAAATGAAGCTGACGCCAACCGTGTTGCCCGCGACGCTGTTAGTCCACATACAGCCTGGCCCGACGTTCTTGGCTATGGCGCTGTCCGTGTCCGGTTCTCCCTGTGCTGGCAAGTTCAGCTCCCGTAGCTGCGTCGGGCTGAGCGTTGCGCACGGTTGAGCCAGGAATGTCGACACGTCTAGCGGCACGGTCACCTTCGGCGCGCCATGTTTAGTCGGGGTATTTGTGTTCGACGGATCCGACGAGCGTTCCGCCGTCGGCGTGGTCGTAGCTGGAATTGCGACACCGTTCGCAGTGGTCGAGCACCCGCCGATGATCAGCGCGATCACGACCCCGCCAGCAACCAGTGTTGTCCGTCGGCGCATTTACTCAGACTCCCGAGCCCTGGGTCTTCATGCGGGCCGTGTTCGTATCCTCGACGGCGGCATAGCTGGCTCGTGCGGCACTCAGCTTGGCGAGGTAATCGTCGGCGTAGTCGAGCAGAGCCTGGTTGTGCTCCTTGAGCTTCTCTAGTGACGTCCTGAACGCCCCAGCCTGCCCTTCGCTCATCAGGTCCTCGGCTGGCGGCGCGATAAGCTCGATAGCCCGGACGATCTTCTCGTCGCGTTTTTGGATCTTCTCGCGCTCTGCTCGCCACTGGGAGGCCACAAGATCCAGCTCGGCGAGGTCGGCGAAGACGTAGGTGCCCGCGCCTCCGCCGCCAAAGGGGTCCTGGCCGAGCAGGTCGCCGAAGACACTGCCGACGCGGCCGAGAGCCTCGTTCTCGTCCACCCTCATCCCTCCTCGTCAACCGCATGAGGGCGACCATCCGCGGCCTGCCGGTCGCAGGTGGCAATTTGCCGTCACTGACGATACAGAAGACGCTCCGCTTCGTGACGAGGTTCCACCCGACCGGAGGACTCAGCTATCGCCCATGGCGAGGTAGGCGGGCCGGAGCAGGTCGGTGACCGCTTTGCCGTGCGCTTCGAGAAGCAGCGGGTCCCGCTCGCGAAGAACGGCGTCGGGAATGACGATGTCCTGCTGGCCAGCGTCGACCGGCGTGAGCCGTGATCGGCACGAGAAGTACCCGTCAACACGGTCGGCAAGGTCATCTTGGGGGAGGGACCGCAGTTCATCCCAGATCGACCGGCGCGGCGCTTCCGCCGTCGATTCCGAGGAACCACGCAGGGTGCGCAGATTGGCGAGCAGAGTCGCCTTGTCGCGGCCGCGCCAGGTGAGGACCAGGAAGGGGTCGCCGTCAAACGCCTCGGCGAGCAGGTAGAGGGTGGCGGCGACATGCTTGCAGGGGACCGACCAGTCGGGGCAGCTGCACTCCATGGTCAGCTCGCCGGCATCGCGCGGGAACAATGACAGGCCCAGATCGTCGAACACGTCCTCGAGGTCCTCGGGCATCTCACCGGCCAGGAGCTTGGCGCTGAAGATCGCGGCCTCGGCAATGGCGTTTTCGACGCGTTCCCAGTGGGTCGCCCAGATCTGCCGAATGTCAATGCGCACCTGGTACGGCTTCGGCCGCGAGCCCTGCACGGAGGAAACCACGGAACCGGCCGTGACCTCCAGGTTCAACACCTGACCGGCCCGGGCGTAGGAGCGGCCGCGAGCCAGCCGGCCGCCCAGCTCGAGCGATTCCAGCACCTCGATGAACCGCCGCGACCACCAACTGCTGCCGATCGCGCCGCGCCGGCTGCGCGCACGGATGCCGTTGTCCACCCGGATCGGGCCGGACTTCACAAAGTCGGGTTCGTCCCAGAATGGCATGGCTACTCCGAGACCGCGTCGGCGGACAAGGCGAACACCTCGCGGAGGTCCGCGGTGGACAGCTCGGTGAGCCAGTTCTCCCCGGTGCCGATCGTCATGCGGGACAGCGACTTCTTCTGCTCGATCAGCTCGTCGATCCGCTCCTCCAGCGTTCCCACGCAGACGAACTTGCGCACCTGCACGTTCCTCCGCTGCCCGATGCGGAACGCACGGTCAGTGGCCTGATCCTCGACCGCCGGGTTCCACCACCGGTCAACGTGAATCACATGGTTGGCCGCCGTCAAATTGAGACCCGTACCGCCGGCCTTCAACGACAACAAGAAGATCGGCGGACCATCGTCCGACTGGAACGCGGAGACCATCGCGTCACGCTTCCGCTTGGCCGTTCCACCGTGCAGGTACAGGACCTCCTGGCCGAACCGGTTCGCCAGATGCCCGGACAACAGGGAACCGAACTCGGTGAACTGCGTGAAGCACAACGCCTTCTCACCGGAGGCGAGGACCTCCTCGAGGATCTCCTCCAGCCGGGCCAGCTTCCCGGACCGTCCGGCCAGCCGGGTGCCGTCCTTGAGCAGGTGCGCCGGATGGTTGCAGACCTGCTTGAGCTTCGTCATCGTGGCCAGCACCAGGCCGCGGCGCTCGATGCCCTCACTGTTCTCGATCTTGACGAGCATGTCGTCCACCACGGCCTGGTACAGCGAGGCCTGCTCCGCGGTCAGGTTGCACAGTACGTTCATCTCGATCTTCTCGGGCAGGTCGCCGATGATCGTGGGGTCGGTCTTCACCCGGCGCAGCAGCAGCGGCCCGGTGATCTTCTTCAGCCGGGCGGCCGCGTCCTCGTCCTGGTGCCGCTCGATCGGCACCGCGAACTTCTCCCGGAACGCGGACAGCGTGCCGAGCAGCCCGGGGTTCACGAAGTCCACGATGGACCACAGCTCGGCGAGCCGGTTCTCCACCGGCGTTCCGGTCAGCGCGATCCGCTGCTCGGCGGGCAGCGCGCGCACGGCCGCGCTCTGCTTCGTGGCGCTGTTCTTGATGTTCTGCGCCTCGTCGAGCACCACCCGGCGCCAGGAGACCTGACTGAGCAACTCCGCATCCCGTGTGGCCACGGCATACGTGGTGATCACCAGGTCGGCCGCCGCCATGATGTCCTTGTCCCGCAACCGATCCGAGCCATGATGCACGTGCACGGTCAGGTCCGGGGTGAAGCGTGCGGCCTCCCGCTGCCAGTTCCCGACCACCGACATCGGGCAGATCAGCAGCGTCGGCCCGCCCGGGTCGCGCAGCACCAACGTCAGCGTCTGCAGGGTCTTCCCGAGCCCCATGTCGTCGGCGAGCACCGCGCCGAGCCTCAGGTCGTCCAGGAACGCCAGCCACGACACACCCCGCTGCTGATACGGCCGCAACGTCGCGGCCAGCCCCGCCGGCGCCGGGACCGGCTCGAGTCTCCTGTCAAGCTGCCCGGACAGCAGGTCACCGACCCAGCCCGTCGCCTCGACGCCCACCACCGGAAGATCGGCATCGGCCGGCGCCAACCCGGAACCCGTGCGCAGCAGGTCGGCCACCGACATCTGGCCACCATCCTGCCGGTCCACGAACGCCAGCGCCTTGCGCAGCCGGATGTGGTCCACCTCCACCCACTGACCACGCATCCGCACCAGCGGCGCCTTCGCCCGAGCCAACTCCGCCAGCTCCTCGCGGGTCAGCACCTGGTCCCCGAGGGCCACCTGCCACCGGTAATCCACCAGCGAAGCCATGTTGACCCGGCTCCCACCCGCCACCACGCCCGGCGTGCCGGGGCTGGAACCGGTCAGCTTCAGCCCGACCCCACCCGCCTGCCACGTCGCCGGCAGCAGCACCCCGAACCCGGCCTGCGCCAGCACCGGCGCCGCACCCCGCAGAAACAGGTACGCACCCGTGGTGTCCATGACCAGACCCGTGGGCGCGGCCGAGCGCAACGCTTCGTCAAGCTCGGGCCAGAGCCGGCTCGCCCGCCCCAGCTCGGTCAGCAGCGCCTCCTGGGGGCGCTCGACGTGCCGGCCGAACACCGACGTCTCCGACCGCCAGACCTCCGCGGCGCCGACGACCAGGCTCGGCTCCGCCACGTCCTGCATGAGGAACTCCAGCGGCCACTCGTCCTCGTCGTCCTCCGGCGGCACCAGCCGGAAGCAGACCCGCACCTCCTCCGACGCCTCAGCGGCCGAATGCTCCCAGCCCGCGAGCGTCTCGCGCAGCGAGGCCAACTCGGCGGCCGGCGCGGAGACAAGGGCATCCGGGCCGGTGAGCGCAGCCAGCCAGGCCTCGGTCACCGTGGCAGGCCGCCCCGACAACCAGGGCTCCAAGACCTGACGCACCACGCCGTCGGTCAGCGCGAACAACGCGTCCCACAACGCCTCCGGCCGGTCCCCCTCCGCCCGCAGCACCGGGGGAACGGCCGCCGCCAACGCACGTAGCCGCTCGCGATCGGGCACTGCCGGGACCGGTACCCACCGGGCCGACCCATCCCCGGTGAGCGTCGGCGCCACCCGCCGCCGCGCCACGAAATCCCGCGCGGTCGCGGCCAGTTCGGCGAGGAACCGCACCGAGTCGCCCAGCGGCGCGCACCCGACCGAACCGCCCTCGTCGTACTCCAGGAACAGCTTGCCCCGCAACAGATCCAGCACCCCGAGCGCCGTGTCGATGTCGAACAGCACCGCCGGCACCACTTTCCGCGCCAACCGTGTCCGGCCCGGCAGCAGCAGGGTGAGCTCGCCGGTGGTCGCCTTGTGCGCCAGCCCGTTCACCGCGGAGTTGGCCAGCAGGTCCACGATTGCCGACGCGGGCGGGCGGTCCTCACCCCACAGCGCCAGCCGATTGCCGGCCGACCAGACCGCGTGCACGACGAACACGCGGCAACGGTAACCCGCCGCACCGACACGCCCACGGCCGGCACGCGGAATAACTAAGTCGATGTGCTCGCTGAATTCATGCGACCATGGAATAGGCACACCCCACGAGAGAGGAACGGGTTCACCAGGTGACAGAGGATTTCGACATGCGGGCCGGCAGTGTCAAGCCTGACGACGCCCCCGACCTCTCCCTCGGCGAACTCGAGCTCTCCGACCGGGCGGCGTTGCGCCGGGTGGCCGGGCTGTCCACCGAGCTCGCCGACATCACCGAGGTCGAGTACCGCCAGCTGCGCCTGGAACAGGTCGTGCTGGTCGGGGTCTGGACCGAGGGCAGCGCGCAGCGCTCCGAGGCGTCCCTCGCGGAGCTGGCCCGGCTCGCCGAGACCGCCGGCTCCGAGGTGCTTGAGGGCCTGATCCAGCGGCGTCCCCGGCCGGACCCGGCCACTTACATCGGCAGCGGCAAGGTCGAGGAGCTGGCCGGCGTGGTGGCCGCGACCGGCGCCGACACCGTGATCTGTGACGGTGAGCTGTCGCCGAGCCAGCTCCGCCAGCTCGAGTCGCGGCTCAAGGTCAAGGTGATCGATCGGACCGCGCTGATCCTGGACATCTTCGCCCAGCACGCCCGGTCCCGGGAGGGCAAGGCGCAGGTCGAGCTGGCTCAGCTGCAGTACTTCCTGCCCCGGCTGCGGGGCTGGGGCGAGGCGCTGTCCCGGCAGGCCGGCGGCCGGGCCGGGGGCGCGAGCGGCGGCGTGGGTCTGCGTGGTCCCGGTGAGACCAAGCTGGAGACCGACCGGCGCCGGATCCGCGCGCGGATCTCCAAGCTCCGCCGGGAGATCACCGCGATGGAGGTGGTCCGGGAGACCAAGCGCGGCCGCCGCACGGCCAACGAGGTACCCAGCGTGGCGCTCGCCGGCTACACCAACGCCGGAAAGTCCAGCCTGCTCAACGCGTTGACCGGGGCCGGCGTGCTGGTGGAGGACGCGCTGTTCGCCACCCTCGACGCCACCACCCGGCGGTCCACCACCGCGGACGGCCGCACGTACACGCTCACCGACACGGTCGGGTTCGTCCGGCACCTGCCGCACCAGATCGTCGAGGCGTTCCGGTCCACGCTGGACGAGGTGGCCGACGCCGACCTGATCGTGCACGTGGTGGACGGCGCCGACGCGAACCCGGAGTGGCAGGTGTCCGCCGTGCGCGAGGTGCTCGGCGAGATCGAGGACCGCCGCGACGTGCGGCTGCCGCCGGAGCTGGTGGTGGTCAACAAGGTGGACGCGGCCAACCAGGTGTCGCTCGCCCGGATGCGCCACCTGCTGCCGGGCGCGGTGTTCGTCTCCGCCCAGACCGGCGCTGGCATCGAGACGCTGCGCGAGCGGATCGCCGAGCTGCTGCCGCGGCCGGACCGCGAGGTCGAGGTGCTGGTCCCGTACACCCGCGGCGAGCTGGTCGCCCGGGTGCACCGGGAGGGCGAGGTGCTCACCGAGCGGCACACCGAGGAGGGCACGGCGCTGCGCGCTCGGGTCAAGCCCGACCTCGCCGGCGTGCTGTCCGAGTTCTCCGTCAACGGCACGCCTGCCTAGGTCACCGCGTCGCCCGGGATACCGTGGCGGGGTGCGCGTGCTGGTGCTCCTATTTGTGGGGCTGCTCGCCGGCGCCGGCTGGGTGCCGGCTTCGGCGACACCTTCGGCATCGGCCGACCCGAACCTGCCGGTCGACGCGTGCGTGATGAACGACAAGCGGCTGAACGAGCTGTCCGGGCTGGTCGCCGACGCCGACCACTGGTACGCGATCAATGACGGCGGCACGAAGTCGACGGTCTACGTGCTGTCCAAGGAGTGCACGGTCGAGAAGGTGATCAGCGGCCCGACCGACCCGTACGACGTGGAGGACCTGGCCCGGTCCGCGGACGGCACGTTCTGGCTCTCCGACACCGGCGACAACGACAAGAAGCGCACCACGGTCGCGCTGATCGCGTTGACGCCGGCCGGGAAGACCACGCTGTACCGGCTGACCTACCCGGACGGCCCGCACGACACCGAGGCGCTGCTGCTCGACAAGAACAACGTGCCGTACCTGATCGCGAAGAACCCGCTCGGGGTGGCCGACATCTACCGCCCGGCCGGCGCGCTGGCGAGCCCCGGCCCGACCGCACTGGAGCACGTCGGCGCGATCCACCTGACCAGCACGCAGACCCCGGGCGGACCCATTCCTCCGCTGGTCGGCTCCGTGACGGTGACCGGCGCGGCGTCCACCGCGGACGGTTCGGTGGTGGCCGTGCGTACCTACACCGACGCCTACCTCTACCCGGTGCCGGACGGCGATCTGCTTGCCGCGCTGGGAAAGCAGCCGCTGCGGGTGGGGCTGCCGAACGAGAAGCAGGGCGAGGCGGTCGCGTTCGAGCCGAACGGCGCGCTGCTGTCGGCGTCCGAAGGGGTGGGCCAGCCGATCCGGGTTCTCGCCGGTGCCGCGGATCTGGTCGCGCCCAAGCCGGCGCCCGCCGCCGGCAAGGGCGAGACTGACGGCGCCCCGGCCGAGGCGCCGGCTCGGAAGGCCGGGCTGCCGACCCTGCCGGCGATCGGCCTCACCGTCGCCATCCTCCTTGTCTTCCTGCTCTTCGCCCGCCGCCGCAAGCGGACCTAGAACCGGTGATCGGGCGGGATGCATCGCAAGGCCGCACCGAGCGTGGCGTACGTCTTTGTGTACGCGAGCGAGGGAGAACGCAGCGAGGCGCCCGCCCGGCGCCGGTTCAAAGACGGCGCAGGACCGCGACCACTTTGCCGAGGATCGTGGCCTCGTCGCCGGGAATGGGTTCGAACGCGTCGTTGTGCGGCAGCAGCCAGACGTGGCCGTCCTTGCGTTTGAACGTCTTGACCGTGGCCTCGCCCTCGATCATGGCGGCCACGATGTCGCCGTTGTCGGCGGTGGGCTGCTGGCGCACCACCACCCAGTCGCCGTCGGTGATCGCCGCGTTGATCATCGACTCGCCGGTGACGCGCAACAGGAACAGCGCGCCGTCGCCGACGATCTCCCGGGGCAGCGGGAAGACGTCCTCGATGGCCTCCTCGGCGAGGATCGGGCCACCGGCCGCGATCCGGCCGAGCACCGGAACGTAGGTGGGTCGCGGCGCCTGGGCCGGGTCGGGCTCCTCGGTGAGGGGCGGCGGCGCGGCCAGCGTGGCCGGGTCGGCGTCGGGCGGCAGCACCCCGATGGCCCGCGGCCGGTTCGGGTCTCGCCGCAGGTAGCCCTTCTGCTCCAGCGCCCGCAGTTGGTAGGACACCGACGAGGTGGAGGTCAGCCCGACCGCCTCACCGATCTCCCGGACGCTCGGCGGGTAACCGAACCGCTCGACCCAGGTGCGGATCACCTCGAGGACCTCACGCTGACGCTCGGGAAGGTCTCCGCCCTCTGCGGCGTTGTCGATGTCCGGGAAGCTCCGCAGGTTGCCGCGCAACGGCTTCCGCTTGGGTATGCCCTTCGGTACTCCACCTGGTTTGCGTGGCACTGCGGTTCCTCCCGTACGGCCGGGAACGTGGGCGCACGTCCCGGTGCTGGTCTGCTGTTTTGGACGCTAGCCCGCGCCGCGCACTAGATCAAACACCTGTTCGACGACACGCCGGGCGAGTCTCGATTTTGTCGGTGGGGCGTGGTACACATTCGCACGAAGGTTCGATCGAACCCCTGTTCGACGCTCGGGCAGGTGTTCGACGGCAAGGCGGAGCAGGTCGAGGAGGATGTCGTGGCTGTTCTGGAGGCCCCCACGAACCGTTCGGTCGCGTCCCCGTCGCGGCGCACGGCCCAGGACACCGAACGCCCCCGCGGCCGCCGCGCGGCGGTCACCGCCCCCCGCGTCCTTGCCCCGGTCGCCTGCGGCCACCGCCGCGCCCCGGTCCCGCTCTCCCTGGTCGTCGCCTTCGGCATCGCGGTCTGCCTGGCCGTGGTCGGCCTGGCCATCCTCTCCAACTCCGTCTCCGGCGCCCCCACCGTCCCGCACCGCACCGCCGTCGTCCGCGTCGAACCCGGCGAGTCCCTCCTGGACTTAGCCCGCCGCGTCGCCCCCCACAGCGACCCGTCCGCCGTCGTCGACCGCATCCGCGAGCTCAACACCCTGCCGAATTCCTCCCTGCGCCCCGGCCAGCCCCTCACTGTGCCGTCTGAGGGGTAACCGGGCGACCGACGGTGTCGTCGCACTGACCTGGGTGCGACGGCACCTTCGGGCGGGGGAGAGCGGCCCGGTTCCTTGGAGGGAGTGAACGTGACGCTGCTTGCCTTCTAGGGCATGAACGTGACGTTGCTTCCCTCATGGAAGATCAACCCGGGCTCCCCGCCGCCTCCCAGCCTTGCTGAGCTCCGGCCACCCCAGGGCCGGCGCTCGCCAACGCCACTTGAGTGGCAGGAGAGCCTGGCGTCGCAGTCCCTGCCAAGCCGCATCCTACCCACCGAACCGGGTGACGAGCGCCGTGTCGGCTTGCATCATCTCGCGTCTCGGCATAGCGTGAACCCCTAGATGTAGTAGTTACACCGCTGTAGTTAGTCCACAGGTTGTGGATGGTTATCCACGCTCCATCCACCGCTCATCCACATGATGATCACCAGAGGGGGAGACGGATGAGGTGTCCGTTCTGCCGCCATCCGGACTCGCGGGTGGTCGACTCGCGGGAGGTTGACGAGGGGCAGGTTATCCGCCGGAGGCGGTCGTGTTCGAAGTGCAGCCGGCGCTTCACCACGGTCGAGGAGGCGGTGCTGGCGGTCGTCAAGCGTTCCGGGGTGACCGAGCCGTTCAGCCGGGAGAAGGTGGTCACCGGGGTGCGCCGGGCGTGCCAGGGCCGGCCGGTGGACGAGGACGCACTGCAGCAGCTGGCTCAGCGGGTCGAGGAGTCGATCCGCTCGACCGGGTCCGCCGAGGTGCCCAGCCATGAGGTCGGGTTGGCGATTCTCGGGCCGCTGCGTGACCTTGACGAGGTCGCCTACCTCAGGTTCGCCAGCGTCTATCGCTCCTTCTCGTCCATTGAGGACTTCGAGAAGGAGATCTCGGACCTGCGGGACATGGCGGCCAGGGAGGCCGGAGAGGCCGGTGCGGGGTGAGCACGAGGCGGCCGGCGAGGCGGCGCGGCGTTGCGCCAGCAGACGTAACCGTTCGGGGAGAAGGCAACGAGGGAGAGGGACGACTCATGACGGAGACGGCGGCGGGTCACCGCGCCGGGGAGAACGGCACGCGCGCGGCGGGGTTGACCGTGCGGCGCGTGTACACCACCGAGGGGGTGCACCCGTACGACGAGGTCGCCTGGGAGCACCGCGACGTGGTGATGACCAACTGGCGTGACGGCACGGTGAACTTCGAGCAGCGGGGCGTCGAGTTCCCGGACTTCTGGTCGGTCAACGCCACGAACATCGTCACCAGCAAGTACTTCCGCGGCGCGGTCGGCACGCCGGTGCGCGAGCACTCGCTGCGCCGGCTGATCGACCGCGTGGTCAGCACCTACGTCCGCGCCGGCGTCGAGCACGACTACTTCGCCACGCCGCAGGACGCCGAGATCTTCGAGCACGAGCTCACCTGGATGCTGCTGCACCAGGTGTTCAGCTTCAACTCACCGGTCTGGTTCAACGTCGGCACCAGCTCCCCCCAGCAAGTCTCGGCGTGTTTCATCCTGGCCGTGGACGACACCATGGACTCGATCCTGAACTGGTACCGGGAAGAGGGCCTGATCTTCAAGGGTGGCTCCGGCGCGGGCCTCAACCTGTCCCGGATCCGCTCGTCGAAGGAGCTGCTGTCCTCGGGTGGCACGGCGTCCGGGCCGGTGTCGTTCATGCGCGGCGCCGACGCGAGCGCCGGGACGATCAAGTCCGGCGGCGCCACCCGGCGCGCGGCCAAGATGGTCGTGCTGGACGTGGACCACCCGGACATCCGGGAGTTCATCGAGACCAAGGCGCGTGAGGAGGACAAGATCCGCGCGCTGCGGGACGCCGGCTTCGACATGGACCTCGGCGGGCACGACATCACCTCGGTGCAGTACCAGAACGCCAACAACTCGGTGCGGGTGTCCGACGAGTTCATGCACGCCGTCGAGGCGAACAGTGAGTTCGGATTGCGTGCCCGCACCACCGGCGAAGTGCTGGAATCCATCAACGCCAAGGACCTGTTCGCCGAGATGGCGCGGGCGGCATGGGGGTGCGCCGATCCCGGCATCCAATACGACGACACGATCAACGACTGGCACACCTGCCCGGAGTCCGGCCGAATCACCGCGTCCAACCCATGTTTCCCCGGCGACCAGCGCGTGGTGACCGACAGCGGACTCGTGCGCATCGGTGATCTGGTTCGGCGGGTGTCGGTGGGCGAGTCGTTCGCCGTTTACACGAATGATGTGACCAATGCCGACGACCCTCGGCAGAGGGTCCTGGCCACCAGCCCCACCCGGTACATGATCACCGGTACGAACGAGATCGTCGAGCTGCGCTTCAGCGATGGTTCCCGGTTGCGGTGCACCCCGAACCACCGGGTCTGGACGGCGAATCGCGGATGGGTTCACGCGGATCAACTGTCCGAAGAGGATCGGGTGGTTCGGTCGACCGAGTACGCCCCCCGTCCGCATGCCTCCGCCGCGCTACCAGCGCTGGCCGTTCAGGCGGCGCGAAGGGCGCCCGGTCGTGCACTGCGGGAGATCCCTGAGAAGTGGGATGTCGAGCTGGCCCACTACCTCGGCTGGCTCGTGGGCGACGGTTGCCTGACCGACCAGGGTGCGGTCACGATCTATGGCACCGAGTGGGAGCGTTCGGTGATCCTGCCCCGACACAGCCGCCTGCTGTCCCGAATCATCGGCTTCGAGAACAAGCCGAGCCTCCAGGCGAATGGCACCGTTCAGTTGCGGGCGCTGCGACGCAGGTTCGGGATGATGATGGCCGGCCTCGGGGTTTCGGCAGGGCGCGCCAAGGACAAGGTCGTACCCGAGTCCATGTTCCAGGCGCCGGAGGACGCCCTCACGGCGTTTCTGAGGGGTTTGTACGACGCGGACGGTTGCGTGGTGAGCCAGGCCCAGAACGGCACCCACTACGTCGGCCTGGGTAGCCGGTCCGAAGAACTGGTCATCGGTGTCCAGGAACTGCTGTCGAGCCTCGGTATTCGGGCCCGGATCTACCAGACGGGCACCAAGGAGGCCTCGTTCAGCTACACCACCAAGAGCGGCGAGTCCCGGCAGTACGGGAGCGACGGGCCGAGCTTCGACCTGCGCGTCACCGGACGCCACCTGAGGCGTTTTGCTGAGCTGATCGGTTTCGATCACGCCGAGAAGTCGGCGAAACTCGACGCGGTGATCGCGGAGCATGGCCACTACCAGGTAGACGAGACCGTCCGGCTGGTCTCGCGGGTGTCTCGCGGTTTCGAGACGACGTTCAACCTGACTGAGCCGCGCAACCACTCGTACGTGGTTTCCGGGGTCGTCGTGGCGAACTGCAGCGAGTACCTCCATCTGGACAACTCGAGCTGCAACCTGGCGTCGCTGAACTTGATGAAGTTCGTCCGTCCGGATGGGACGTTCGAGTCCGAACGGTTCGTCAAGGCGGTCGAGCTGGTGATCACCGCCATGGACATATCGATCTGCTTCGCGGACTTCCCGACCGAGCCGATCGCCGACACCACGAGGAAGTTCCGCCAGCTCGGCATCGGCTACGCCAACCTCGGCGCGCTGCTGATGGCCACCGGACACGCCTACGACTCCGAGGGCGGCCGGGCGCTCGCCGCGTCGGTCACCTCGCTGATGACCGGCACTGCCTACCGCCGCTCGGCCGAGCTTGCCGGCGTGGTCGGGCCGTACCACGGCTACGCCCGCAACGCCGAGGCGCACCAGCGGGTGATGCGCAAGCACGCCGCGGCCAACGACCTGATCCGCACCTACGCCGCCGACGACGCCGCGGTGCACCGCCTCGCCACCCGGGAATGGCAGCGCGGCCTGGAGATCGGTGCGCGCAACGGCTGGCGCAACGCCCAGGCCAGCGTGCTCGCACCGACCGGCACCATCGGCCTGATGATGGACTGCGACACCACCGGTGTCGAGCCGGACCTGGCGCTGGTCAAGTTCAAGAAGCTGGTCGGCGGCGGCTCCATGCAGATCGTCAACCAGACCGTGCCCCGCGCCCTGAAGTCCCTGGGCTACCAGGACGAGCAGGTCGAAGCCATCGTCGAGTACGTGGCCGAGCACGGTCACGTCGTGGACGCGCCCGGCCTGCGCCGCGAGCACTACGAGGTGTTCGACTGCGCCATGGGCGTCCGCTCGATCGCCCCCATGGGCCACGTCCGCATGATGGCCGCCGTCCAGCCCTTCATCTCCGGCGCGATCAGCAAAACGGTGAACATGCCCGAGTCCGCCACCATCGAGGACATCGAGCAGATCTACTTCGAAGGCTGGAAGCTCGGTCTCAAGGCGCTCGCCATCTACCGCGACAACTGCAAGGTCGGCCAGCCACTCTCCGCCGGCAAGGGCGCCAAGAAGTCCGTCGAGCCCGAGAAAGTCGTCGAATACCGCCCGGTCCGCAAGCGCCTCCCCAAGAAGCGCCCCAGCCAAACGGTTTCCTTCACCGTCGGCGGCGCCGAAGGCTACCTCACCGCCGGCTCCTACCCGGACGACGGCCTCGGCGAGATCTTCGTCAAGCTCGGCAAGCAGGGCTCCACCCTGGCCGGCGTCATGGACGCGTTCTCCATGTCCATCTCCGTCGGCCTCCAGTACGGAATCCCGCTCGAGTTCTACGTCTCCAAGTTCCAGAACCTCCGATTCGAGCCCGCCGGCATGACCGACGACTCCGACGTCCGCATCGCCACCAGCGTCCTCGACTACCTGTTCCGCCGCCTCGCCCTCGACTACCTCTCCTACGACAAACGTGCCCAACTCGGCATCTTCACCGCCGAAGAACGCACCGCCCAAGTCAACGGCGACTACACCGGACCATCCGACGTGGACATCGAAGGCCTCCGCACCTCCGTCGAAGCCACCCCCAAACCCGCCACCATCGACGCGTCCCCCCAACCCAAACCGGAGGCCCACAGCTCCACCGAACTCCTCGAACTCCACCTAGGAAAAGCCGCCGACGCCCCCCTCTGCATGACCTGCGGCACCAAAATGCGCCCCGCCGGCTCCTGCTACGTCTGCGAAGGCTGCGGCTCCACCTCCGGCTGCAGCTAGAGAAGCGCGCGAACGGGCTGTCGCATCCAATGCGACAGCCCGTTCGCAACTGCGGTGCGGCGCGAAGGCGCGACCGTTACCCTCCATGACTCGACGCTTTTGACGAGGTTGATATCACTCCGAGCCGGCACCGGCATGCGGCGGTCTGGCACGCTTGGTGATCCCTGTCGGCTCCTGATCCACCCGCTACGGGCCGTATGCTGGCGGCGGGTGGGTGCGGGGTCGGGAGCCAGAGGTGAGCGATGGATGACGAGGGGGGCGGCGTACCCGGGCCGCCTGGTTGGGCGCCGCCGCAGCCCACTCGCGTCTATCCGCAGCCGCGGACCATCATCACGGGCGATCCGCATGACGGGAACTCGCCGCTGACCATTGCCGGTGTGCTCGCGTTGGTGCTTGGGCTGGTGTTGGTGCTCGCGCTGCTGGGGCGGGACAACCTGTTCGACGGGCTGAGGGCGATCGACGGATATCCGGTGGCGGCGACCGGGGTGCCGCAGCCGGGGGCGCCGCAGGGGGCCGATCCGACGTCGAACGGTGCGCCCAAGCCGAAGTCGGTGGCTGAACTGGAGACCAACCCGTTGCTGGCGGACGGGATCGGGCTGGCGCCGGTCACCTGCCAGCTGCCGGCGATCTCGCGGGACCCGGAGAAGTTGCGGGCGTATTACCAGGCCGCGATCGGCTGCCTCGACCAGGCGTGGCAGCCCGTGCTGGAGCGGGTGAACGAACCGTTCAGCTCGCCCCGGCTGGAGATCAAGGCCGGTAAGAGCCTGTGCGGCGAGGCGCCGTCGGCCGACGAGGCCACCGCTTACTACTGCAGCGGCGGCAAGGTGATCTTCATGCCGACCGACCGGCTGCTCGATCAGGCCGGGCTCAGCCAAGCGGCGCACCTGGCCGTGCTGGCCCACGAGTACGGGCACCATGTGCAGGCGCTCAGCGGCATTCTGAACGCCGCCTACGACAAGGGCGAGAAGTTCGGCAAGGACTCCCCGGAGAAACTTGAGCTGACCCGGCGCGCGGAGCTGCAGGCGAACTGCTTCTCCGGCATGTTCATCGCCAGCGTCGCCGGCCACGGCTCGGTCACCACGAAGCTGGCCCGGGCCGCGGCGGACAGCTTCCGGGACACCGTCGCCGACAACACGCACGGCACGGTCAAACACCAGGTCACCTGGGGCAGGGCCGGCTTCGACAAGAACCAGACCGCCGCCTGCAACACCTGGCGGGTGCCGGCGACCGAGGTCAGCTAGGCACGCACCCAGGCCAGGATGTCGTCCAGCGACCCGGTGTTGATCACCCGGCCGGCGGTCACCCCGCACTCCTCGGCGCGGGCGCAGCCGTAGGCCTGCCAGTAGAGCTGGCCGGGGGCGTGCGCGTCGCTGTCGATGGCGAAGATGCAGCCGAGCTCGACGGCCATCCGGAGCAGCGGCCGGGGCGGGTCGAGCCGGTCCGGCCGGGAGTTGATCTCCACGGCCACGCCGTTGTCCCGGCAGGCGGTGAACACCGCCTCGGCGTCGAAGGCGGACTCCGGCCGGGGGCGCCCGGCGACCTTGCGGCCGGTGCAGTGGCCGAGCACGTCGGTGTGCGGGTTGCGGATCGCGGTGAGCATGCGCTCGGTCATCTCCGGTCCCGGCATGCGCAGCTCGGAGTGCACGCTGGCCACCACGACGTCCAGCGCGGACAGCAGCTCGGGCTCCTGGTCCAGTGCGCCGTCGGAGAGGATGTCCACCTCGATGCCGGTGAGGATGCGGAACGGCGCGAGCTCCACGTTCAGCTCGGCGACCACCTCGATCTGGCGCCGCAGCCGCTCCGCGGACAGCCCGTTGGCCACGGTCAGCCGCGGCGAGTGGTCGGTGAGCACCATCCACTCGTGCCCGAGCACGACCGCCGCCTCGGCCATCTCGTCGATCGGGCTGCCGCCGTCCGACCAGTCGGAGTGCGTGTGGCAGTCGCCGCGCAGCGCCGCCAGCAGGGCCTCCCCGCCCCGCGCGTCGGCGAGCGGCTTCGCGGCCCGGCCGCGCAACTCGGTGAGGTAGCCGGGTTCCGCCCCCCCGGCGGCCTCGATGATCACGTTGCCGGTGGTCTTGCCGATCCCGGGGAGCGCGGTCAGCGTGCCGACCCGCAGCCGCTGCTCCAGCTCGCCGGGCGGCAGGCCGGACACCACGGCCGCGGCCCGCCGGAACGCCTGCACCTTGTGCGTGGGCTCGCCGGCCCGCTCGAGGTACAGGGCGATCTGCTTGAGTGCGTGCACCGGGTCCACGTGCACTGCCTACCGCACCGGGCGGCGCGTCCTGGTACCCGGGGTTGGGCCATCCGGTGGATTGTGCCGATCGGGCGCCCCTACCGGTGACTGTCCGTGACCGATGCCCGTTTTGCGTGCTCAATCACCGGTCCAGCCGGCCCTCAGTCCCGTCGGTTTTGCTGTTGCTTACGACCGTCCTGCAGGATCGGGTAGTCGCGAGGTCCCCGGGCTCGTATTCTGGTGATGACATCCCCTCGCACCCGGGGGTGCCCGCCGGGTCCGGCGGCAACCGTGATCGCCCGGCGCCCGCGACCGTATGTGCCGGAGGAGGAACGATGCCACTCTCCGAGCACGAGCAGCGTTTGCTCGATCAGATCGAGCGCGCGCTCTATGCCGAGGACCCCAAGTTCGCCTCGACGGTCCGTGGCGCCCGGCTACGGCGACCGTCCCGCCGTCGCCGCCTGCAGGGCATCGCCCTGTTCGTGCTCGGCGTTGCGCTCCTGGTGCTCGGTGTGGTGCTCCCGCTCAAGCCGGGTGGTATCCCGGTGGTGAGCCTGCTCGGCTTCCTCGTCATGTTCTTCGGTGCACTGCTCACGCTGACCGCCATCCGCCACGGCGACCAGGGGGACGAGGGGGCCGACGAGTCGGCTGGTCCCGGCAGCGTGACCAAGATCCGCCGCAGCTCCTTCTCGCAGCGCATGGAGGAGCGCTTCCGCAAGCGCCTCGACGACGACCAGTAGGTCGAGTAGGTCACAGCTCGACCAGTAATGGATTAGGCCGCTGTAGCGTCGGTCGCGACTGTTCACCGTCCGCAGCGGAAGGCGGCAGCCGTGACGAACCCCTTGCACGTACCTCAGAACGCCCAGTGGCCCCAACTGCTCGAGCGGGTTTCGAAGGTGGCCTCCGCCGGGTTCGCCGATGACCGGCTACGCAATCTGTACGGCGGAAGCTGGCAGGACAGCGGCACCCCGGCTCCGCTGATCACTCCGGTCGACCAGACCACGCTCGGCCAGCTGTCCAAGGTGGACGAGGCGACCGCGCTCGCCGCCGTGGCGTATGCCCATGAGCAGCACCGGGAGTGGGCCGGCGTGTCGCTGGCCGACCGGAAGGCGCGGGTGCTGGCCGCGGTGGAGGCGATGACCGCGGCCCGCGACGACCTGGCGCTGGTGCTCGCCTGGGAGATCGGCAAGCCATGGAAGCTCGCCTGCGCGGACGTGGACCGGGCGCTCGACGGGGTGCGCTGGTACCTGGAGCACGTCGACGAGATGCTGGCCACCGACGCGGAGGGGCGCCCGTTCGAGCGCCGCCCGCTGCCCGGCCCGGTCAGCAACATCGCGAGCTGGAACTACCCGATGAGCGTGCTGGTGCACGCCGAGCTGGTGCAGCTGCTCGCCGGGAACGCGGTCGTCGCCAAGACCCCGACCCAGGGCGGCGCGGTCTGCCTGACCGTGGCGCACGCGCTCATGCACGACGCGGGCCTGCCGGTGACGCTGCTCTCCGGGGACGGCTCCACGCTGTCCTCGGCCCTGGTCCGCTCCGCCGAGATCGGCGCGCTGGCGTTCGTCGGCGGCCGGGACAACGGTGGCAAGGTGGCCGCCCAGCTGGTCGACACCGGCAAGCGGCACATGCTCGAGCAGGAGGGCCTGAACTGTTGGGGCATATGGGAGTTCTCCGACTGGGAGGGCCTCGCCGCGCACCTGAAGAAGGGCTACGAGTACGCCAAGCAGCGCTGCACCGCCTATCCGCGGTTCGTCGTCCAGCGCGAGCTGGTCGACACGTTCCTGGCCACCTACTTCCCGGTGCTCCGGTCGATCAGGTTCGGTCACCCGCTGGCCGCCGACGCCGGCTCCGATGACCTGCCCCAGCTCGACTTCGGCCCGCTGATCTCAGCCGCCAAGGCGGCCGAGCTGCGCGCGAAGATCGACGAGGCGCTGCACCACGGCGCCATCCCGCTCTACCGTGGCTCCCTTGACCAGGGCCGGTTCCTCCCCGGCCAGGACACCTCGGCCTACGTCGCCCCCACCACCCTGCTCGCCCCGCCCGGCGCCAGCCGGCTCATGCACGAGGAGCCGTTCGGCCCGGTCGACACCATCGTCGTGGTGGACACCCAGGCCGAGCTCCTCGCCCAGCTCAACGCCTCCAACGGCGCCCTCGTCGCCAGCATCGCCTGCGACGACGTCGACCTGGCCGCCCGCCTCGCCGAGCACGTCCAGGCCTTCAAGGTGGGCGTCAACAAACCCCGTTCCCGCGGCGACCGCGAAGAACCCTTCGGCGGCCGCGGCGGCTCCTGGAAAGGCGCGTTCGTCGGCGGCATCCACCTCGTCCACGCCGTCACCCAGGGCCCCGAAGACGAGCTCCTCTACGGCAACTTCCCCAACTACAGCCGCTACCCCAACGTCTAGGCCGTTTGGCTGATTCCACCCCGAGCCTCTCGTATCATCTGCCAAGATTGCGGTCTGTGCGCGTACGGTGACGCGCTCGAACGAGGGGGCTTTGGGGTGGAATCAGACATGGACCAGCCAAGGGTCTACGCCATTAGTCCGGACGCCATGGAACAGGGGATTAAGTGGTGGCTCACGCCGGTCGTCGATAACATTAAAACGATCAGTGCTGGCTACACCCAAGCACATGCCGAGGTGTCCACCGCGCGCGACAGCGAGACTCCTGGATGGTTCGGGGGAGCGGGAAACAACGAGGTGCACTGGGCGACCAGCTCCTTCCTCAACGAGGCGGAATGGCAGCTTCGGCAGCTCT
>NZ_DASYTH010000050.1:0-3776 GCF_036002505.1 Actinophytocola sp.
GATCAAGGCGGCGCTGGCGCGCCGCTGGCCAGGCCGATCGCCTGCCGCGGGGGCCGGCGTCTCGACCCCCGGTGACCAGGGCAGTGCCGCTCCGCCGTACAGCACGCTGGTACGGCAACGCCACCGACCGGCAGCCGCCCATCAACGACCCGCACAAGCGACGCCCGCGCTCACGAGACCCTGGCCTGTCGCCTGCCACGAGCATGGGACCACCCTGTGCCGGTTTCTGCCACGGTCATGGGACCACCCGGTTGCCAGTGATGGGACCACCCGGCGTGTCGCGTCGGGACGGTTGATCACTTCGGTCTATCGATCACTCCAAGTCACTCGGACTTGGAGGTTCGTAGGAATGGCGTTTCGGGAGGTTGACGTGATTGAGGTTCGGGAGGTGCTGCGCGCCTGGCTGGCCGGGCAGGGGCTGCGCCGGGTGGCCGAGCAGGCGGGGGTGGACCGCAAGACCGCCCGCCGCTACGTGCAGGCGGCCGAGGCCGCGGGGCTGGTCCGCGACGGCGGCGCGGCGCAGCTCACCGATGAGCTGATCGGCCAGGTGGTGCAGGCGGTTCGGCCGGCGCGGGCGGGCGGGCACGGCGAGGCGTGGGAGGCGCTGCAGGCCGAGCAGGCGCAGATCGGCGAGTGGGTGAAGCAGGGCCTGACCGTGGTGAAGATCGGCACCAAGCTGGAACGGCGGGGGGTGTTGGTGCCCTACCGCACGCTGCACCGGTTCTGTGTTGAGCGGTGCGGGTTCGGGCGGGCCTCGTCCACTGTGCGGGTCGCGGACGGCGAGCCGGGCCAGGAGTGCCAGCTCGACTTCGCCCGGATGGGGATGCTGTGGGATGCCGGTGCCCGGCGCCGCCGGGTGGTGCACGCGTTGCTCCTCACCGCGGTGTACTCGCGGCACATGTTCGTCTGGCTGACCTTCACCCAGACCCTGGAGGCGATCGTCGCGGGCTGTGAGGCCGGCTGGCGGTTCTTCGGCGGCGCGTTCAAGGTGATGGTCCCGGACAACGCCTCGGCGATCGTCGCCGACGCCGACGCGGTCAACCCGCGGTTCACCGCCGGCTGGCTGGATTACGCGCAGCACTGCGGGTTCGCCACCGACCCGGCCCGGGTCGCCCACCCGAAGGACAAGCCGAGGGTGGAGCGGATCGTGCAGTACGTGCGCGGGAACTTCTTCGCCGGCGAGGAGTTCATCGACCTGGCCGACGCGCAGACCCGCGCGCAGACCTGGTGCGCGACCACGGCCGGGCTGCGCATCCACGGCACCATCCAGGCCCGCCCGGCCGAGGTGTTCGCCGAGCACGAGGCCGCCGTGCTGCTCCCGCTGCCCGAGCCGTATGACGTTCCGATCTTCGCGTCGGTGAAGGTTCACCGCGACCATCACGTCGAGGTCGGCAAGGCGCTGTACTCGATGCCGACCGCCTACATCGGCCAACAGGTGCAGGCCCGGGCCGACTCGCGGCTGGTCAAGCTGTTCCACCACGGGCAGCTGGTCAAGGTGCACCCGCGGCAGCCCGCCGGTGGGCGGTGGACCGACCGCGAGGACCTGCCGGCGCACAAGACCGCCTACGCGATGCGCGACCTCGACCGGCTGACCAAGACCGCGCACGGCCACGGCGAGGCGGTCGGCATCTACGCCGAACGACTCCTCGGCGTCGACCTGCCGTGGACCCGGATGCGGCAGGTCTACCGGCTGCTCGGCCTGGCCCGCCGCTACGGCGACCAGCCGGTGAACACCGCCTGCGACCGGGCGCTGGAGCTCGACGTGATCAGCGTGACGAAGATCGCCAGCATGCTGGAGAAGGCCACCGAGAACACCCCCGCGCTCCAGCCGAAGGCCGCCGCCGCGGCCTCGGCGCGGTTCGCCCGCGACCCGGCCGAGTTCAACCCCCGGCCGGTGCAGCTGGCGCTGGTCGACGCCGACGAGGAGGCCACCCGATGAGCGGCACCCGGCTGGCCGGCCCGGTCAGCGCCGAGCTGCGCGCCATCCTGCGCCAGCTCAAGCTCGGCCGGATGCTCGACACGCTGCCCGAACGGCTCGCCCTCGCCGGCCAGCAGCACCTGCCGCACGCGGACTTCCTCGAGCTCGTGCTCGCCGACGAGGTGACCCGCCGCGAGGCCAACTCCGCTCACCTGCGCGCCCGCGCCGCCGGGCTGGACGCCACGATGCGCATCGACACCTGGGACGCCACGGCCGCGATCCGCTACGACCGGCAGCTGTGGAACGAGCTGACCAGCCTGCGGTTCCTCGACGCCCCGCACGGCGCGGTGGTCCTCGGTCCGGTCGGGGTGGGCAAGACCCACCTGGCCACCGCGCTCGGCCACATCGCCGTCCGGCGGCGCCGCACCGTGCACATGGCCCGCGCCGACCGGCTGCTCAAACGCCTCAAGGCCGCCCGGCTGGACAACACCGTCGAGGCCGAGATGCGCCGGCTCGCCCACATCGAGCTGCTCATCCTCGACGACTTCGCGCTGCAGCCACTGGACGCCATCGAGACCACCGACTTCTACGAGCTCATCGTGGAACGCCACCGCAAGACCGCCACGCTGCTCACCTCGAACCGGGAGCCCGGCGAGTGGCTGGCCATGATGGCCGACCCGCTGCTCGCCCAATCCGCCGTGGACCGGCTCGTCTCCACCGCCCACGAACTCGTCATCGAGGGCGAGTCCTACCGGCGAAGGCAACGACCCGCCCCCGCACCGACCGACGCCGACACCACACGAACCCCCGGGAAGGAGGACCAATGAGCTGTCGGCCCGCGAATATCGTTACACCGTGGCCCGCTTCCTCCGCCCCTGCCCGACCCACCCCGGCTGCCTGCTGTTCGAGTGCGACCGGCTCTGGTGCGCGACACCCGTGCACCGCCTCAGCCAGCGCGGCCAACCGCGACGCTTCTGCTCCACCCGCTGCCGCGTATCCGAACATCGTCGGCTCCGCTGACCCAACCCACATCACGACCCACTGGCGGTTGGGCATCACCGAGCGGAGCGCCACCCGAGGTCAGCCGCAGCCCAGCAACCGGCGTGTCCCGTTGACCAACCCAGGAGAGGCGATGAACATCCTTCATCGACCGAGGTGGTCCCTAGGTCGTGGCAAAACCGCGGTCCCTTCCCGGTGGCAAGCGACATCCGCAGCCTCATAGAGACCTTTTCGATAGGTTCAGATTGTCGATGAGGTCATTCGCGGAGGGACACGTACGAATGGCGATGGCCCGGCTGACCCGGGGCCGGCGCATGTTCTCCCCCGCCCGTGGCCTGTGGATCCCCGTGGCACCGCAATACCACCCCGCCGAATGGACAACTGGGCTGCCGCCCGACTGGGCGAGATCGCCGACCACGTGCGGCCGATATGTGGCCAGGACGGCGATGACGGAGGCGGCGAGCCGCCCGCTCCGGTGGGAGCAAGGCCGTGACCTGGGGTTTTGCCGGTGGGCGCAACTGGGTTCGAACCAGTGACCCCCTGTTTGTAAGTCGGATTCAGGGGTTCGCGGGCGTCCATTCCTGTCCCCCACCATGGCCCTGACCTGCAGTTTTCCAGATCGATCATCCGCGCACGTCCGTTGGAATCCGCAGCTGCTGTTAGCAAAGCTTTAGCAAGCGAGGCCGAACCGAGCGAAGACGCCACGTCCGAGTAGCCACGCTCTAATGAGGCCAGCCTCGGACCGCCGAGTCGGTGGCGTGCGTTGATTTGATCAGTTGCTGTGGCAGCGTGGCTGAGCAGCGGTCCGACGCTGCCCTCAGATGGTCGCGGCTTCGCCGCGAGTTGTGGCTGTCGGGGT
>NZ_DASYTH010000051.1:0-47549 GCF_036002505.1 Actinophytocola sp.
CGTCGAGCAAGCCTGCCGCGACCTCGCCGCCAGCGACCCCCCCATCACCTTCCCCGCGGTCGCCACGCACAGCCGGATCGGCCGAGCCACCCTCTACCGGCACCCCGAACTGCGTGCCCTCATCGAAGAACACCGCCAACACCACCGCGACGCCCTCACCCTCAGCGGACTCGCCGTCCAACTCGACCAACTCCGCGCCACCCTCGACGCCATCGCCGCCAAAGTCCGCCGCCACGAAGAACAACTCCGCACACTCCACCGCCAAGCCGACACAACCACCAGCTAAGCCCAACCTCCGCCCACCACACACACCCCGCTGACATCGGATTAGCCGGATAACCACAGGGCAGGGGCAAGATTGAGCGGCTGTTTCGCACGGTTCGGGAGCAGTTTCTCGTCGAGATCACCGGCGAAACCGACGAACCGAATCGCCACCAGGTGGCCGATCTGCTCGAGCTGAACCGGCTGTTCACCGCCTGGGTGGAGACCGTCTATCACCGGCGCACCCACTCCGAGACCGGGCAGGCGCCCTTAGCCCGCTGGAACGCGGGTGCTCCGTTCCCGTTGCCGAGCCCGGCGGCGCTGCGCGAGGCGTTCCGCTGGGAGGAGCGCCGCACGGTCACCAAGACCGCGACAATCTCCTTGCACGGCAACACTTACCAGGTCGACCCGACACTGGTCGGGCGGCGGGCCGAGCTGGTCTTCGACCCGTTCGACCTCACCCAGATCGAGGTCCGCCTCGATGGCACGCCGATGGGGTTGGCCATTCCGCACCGCATCGGACGTCACGCCCACCCCAAGGCCCGGCCCGAAACACCCCCGTCCACGCCGCCGAAACCGACCGGGATCGACTACGCCCGCCTGATCGAGGACGCACACCAGGCCGAACTCGCCCGTGGGGTCAACTACGCCGCGCTGGCCGGCAGCAATCACCACCACGTTCCGGGACAGCTCGACCTGCTCACCGGCCAGGAGGTCACCCCATGATCGACCGCCTGCAAGGCTTCTTCGGGTTCACCCGCCCTCCGTTCGGCCGCGACCTCGCCCCGGGCATGCTGCACCGCCACGCCGCCCACGGCGAGGTCGGCGCCGGCAAAACTGTCGCCATCCGCGCCGCACTATCCACACTGGACGCCAGCCGACACACGATTATCTACCTACCCAACCCCACCATCGGCGTCCGCGGCATCCACCACCAAATCGTGCTCGCCCTCGGCGGCCAACCACTCGTGCACCACGCCACCCTCGTCCCCCAGGCCGCCGACGCCCTCGCCGTCGAACAGGCCGAACGCGGCCGCACCCCCGTCCTCGTGATCGACGAGGCCCACCTGCTCGACCACCCGCAACTGGAGTCGATCCGGATGTTGACCAACCACGACATGGACTCCACCAGCCCGTTCGCCTGCCTGCTCGTCGGCCAACCCACCCTGCGCCGACGCATGAAACTCGGCGTCCTCGCCGCACTCGACCAACGCATCGGACTGCGCTACGCCATGCCGCCCATGACACCCGAGGAAACCGCCAGCTACCTACGCCACCACCTGACCCTGGCCGGCCGCTCCGACCCCCTGTTCTCCGACGACGCCACCGCACTCATCCACCAAACCAGCCGCGGCTACCCCAGAGCCGTCAACAACCTCGCCCTCCAAGCACTCGTCGCCACCTTCGCCGAGGACAAGACCATCGTCGACGAATCCGCCGCCCGCGCCGCTATCGCCGAGGTCACCGCCGAATGAACACCACAACGCCACCCTGACGAGCACGCCGCCACCATGCCCACCAAGCCCCGTTCGGCACCCCGCCGACGGGGCTCTCTCACACCCCAATCATCGGCATCCTCAATGACGCCAACATCGGCACGCTCAGCGGCGGCCCACAATCTCGCGGATCCAGCTATAGCGCGTTGACAGTGCGCGATGCCATCGTAGGCGTCAGCCGTTGGTGGCGATCGATCCGCCGTCCGCCAAGGCCGACGTCGCGGTGTCCGTCTCGCACGTGGCCGGTTCGATGGTACGACTCAGCGCGAGGCGTCCGGTCAGCGCAACGATCGGCCCAAGACCTGGTGACGGACTACCTCCTGGTGCTGCGCCGGTTCTGGCAAACCCGGACACACCCATCGCGGACCTTCCGGTCGAGCCCTTCCCGCCACCGCGAGCCTGCTACCCGGACATCACAGCGGAATTCGGATCGACCAGGAGATGACGCGCCGGCTCGTCCTGGGCGTTCCCGGTGTCACGTCCTGCGACGTGCACTTGCGCCACGACAGGCACGGCGAAGGCGAGCCGCACGCCCTGATCCGCGTCTCGGCTCTGCCACCCGACCTGCACAACCTGCTGCGGGAGCGACAGCCATGGCTCTCCGGATCCGTCGTACCGGACCACATGGAGGTCTTGGGGTCCTATTAGGCATCAGCGCGTGGCGCGGAGCCTCGACACTCGGTCACCGGCCGTGCGACACCAACACTCTGGTCAGCCGGATCGTGACATCTTCACACGGCGGCGTGGGCCCTAATACTCTCCCCGACCCTGGCGACAATGTGGTAGTTACGCAACAGGCCATTCCAAATTCCCGTGGGGACGCACCCAGACTGCCATCGCGTCCTCGCGCGATGAGCCGCGCCGGCTTTCTGTGGAGGATCTGTGATACGAGACGACTCGTCGCCCGCTTACGAGGAACTCTTTGGCGAGCTGGACTTCAGGGGTGACGACGACGCGCGGTCGGTGTATTCTCCCGCCGCCTACTTCGTAGACCTGTTGGCGTTGCTGGAAGGCACGTTCGACCGACCGTCACTGCTCGAACGCAGGCCGGACCTCACCCAGGTGCTCCTTGACAAGGAGAACAACTTTACCGAAACGCCGTATCTGGACATCGTCAACCAGGTCCTGGAGCGACTGATCGGCGCGAATGCTTACGACATTCTGCGTAATCGCCGGCATCCGTTCGGGCTGCCGTTTTCACTGAGCGAAGAAAAGGTCAGGAAATACCTGCAGTACCTCCAGGTGACACCGTTGGAGCTGTACCGGCTGTTCGTCGCCAACCCCGACCACGACGTGGTCGCCCGGGAGTACCTGCGGCTCTCGCCGGAGGACGTCGCGGTCGTGACGACCTCGACCAAGGACGAGGCCGAGCTCGCCGCGCTCTACGGGATCGGCGCTCTGGAGACCCTGGCCGACCTGCGGAGTGTCGAGCGGTTCGCCGAGGCGACCGGGATCACCGGCGCGCAGGTACAGGAGCTGATCAAGGTCAGCCCGCCGGTGACGCTGAGCGCCGACGGGAAGAACCTGGAGTGGGGCGGACCCGTGCCCACGGCGTGGCTCGACCTGAACCACCGGCTCATCCGGCTGGCCCGGCTGATCGGCCTCACCCTGACCGACCTCGGCCTCGCGCTGAACACCTGCTGCCCCGGTCAGCTCGACACCACCGCGCTGCGCACGCTCGCCGTCGTCCTGCGGCTGAACCGCGAGCACGACCTCACCGTCACCGAGATCTGCCAGCTGGTCATCCCGATCGAACTGCCCGAGGTACAGGGCTGCTCCGGGGACATCCTCGCCGAGCGCAACAAGGACTACCGGTTCCGCCTGTCGAACTGGATAGCGGTCGCCGAGAGTGAGATCACCACGATCGTGCGGCGCTACCGCGAGCACTACGCCGCGCGCGAGTCCAGCCCGTTCGATCAGAGCGACATCGGGCTGCCCGCGATCGGGCTTCTCCGCCGCGCCGGCCACCTCGCCAGCACTCTCGGCATCGCCGCCGACGAGCTGTTCGACGTCCTCGTCGCCCTGGACAGCGACCCGTCCCTGCAGCGGTACACGACCTTCGGCGTGCTGGACGGCATCGCCGAGCAGCGGCGGGACTGCTTCACCATCCTCGCGGGCGGCCAGCCCGCGGACTGCCTGTGGTTGGCCCAGACCCTGTTCGCGGTGGTCGGCTGGATGCAGGCGGCCGGGTTCACCGGCGGCGAGCTGACCGAGGTGCTCGGCGGCCGGCCGGACACCGACACCGAGACCCTCGCCGGCCTGCTCGACGGCATCCGGACGGCCTTCGACGAGGTCTCCTTCGACGCCGGCTTGTTCGCCGCCGACCGGTTCGGCCCCCGGGCCGCCACGGTCGTGCACGACGTGCTGACCGCCTACGACAACGGGGTCGTCTCCCGTGCGCACGACCGGCTGCTCCGTCTCGACCCGACCGTCGCCGCGACAGCCGCCTACGACGGCGTCACCGACCTCGGGGTGATCGCCGCCGAGGACTTCCTGGGCGTCGGCCTCGGCGAGCGGCTGCAGAACAAGGTCTTCGCCAACCTGGTCCACCTGGGCTACCTGGCGGCCGACGGCACGCTCACCGTCGACAGCACCGAGGATCTGGCGCTGGCCAGCGACTTCGGCCAGTACCGCGAGGCGCTGTTCAAGATGATCGGCGCGGTGGTCAACGGCACCGCGGCGTTCTTCCCGTCCGACCTCGATGGTCTGGACGACCTCGAGCCGAACCAGTCCGCCGAGCTGTACGACAACCTCGGCTACAACGGCTACGTCGACGAGAACGGCGACCTCACCGACCCCGACTTCTTCCTCGACCCCGCCAACGAAACGGTGTTCGCGATCAACGCCGACCTGGCCGACGCCACCGAGGCGGTCACCGGCCTGATCGGCGAGCGGCTGACCAGCTTCGTCAAGGACCCGCTCGCGCTGGACCCGGCGATCTTCGCCGAGCTGCGGTTCACCGAGGCCGAGCTGGCCGAGCTCACCGAAAGCCTCACCTTCAACGGCTACACCGACGAGCACGGCAACTACCGGGACAAGGCCGCCCTGATCGCCGTACCGGTCAAGGACTTCGGGCTCGCCATCGGGTTCTATCCCAAGCGGCGGGCCATCCTGGACGCCATTCAGGGCCAGCTCCAGGAGTTCGAGACCGAGCTGCACACGTTCACCGTGGACGACTTCGCCGACCTCGCCGACGGGGTGGTCAGCCAGCGGGTGGTCACAGCGCTGGACGACACCTACACCTCGGGCGGCCGGGTGATCGACGAGGAGCTCTTCGCCGACCCGTCCGGCGTCCTCGACCTCGGCCCGGCCTTCACCCCGGCCGAGCAGGACGCCATCTTCAGCCAGATCACCACGGCGCTCGAGGACGAAAAGCCCTACCGGCTCGCGCCGGCCGCGCTGAACGACCTCGGCTTCACCGACGAGGAGCGCGAGCAGCTGCTGGACCACCTGATCGAGTCCGGCTTCCTGACCGAAGGCCTCGCGGTCGCCGAGGAGTGGCTGCCGTACTTCCGCAACGTCAACAACGCACACAGCTTCACCGTGCCCGGGGTGGAGGACTTCAGCACGGATGTCTTCTTCCTGCTGCACACGGTCGCCGGCGAGCTGGCCGCTGCCGTGAACGAGGTGGTCGACGCGCTCATTCTCCGTGCGGGACAACAGAAGCAGGCCCTGGACAGCGCGCTGGCCGACGCGTTCGGCCTGCCATCGGCGACCGCGGCGGCGATCGCCGAGGCGGTGACCGACGGCCCCGAGCCGGCCCTGGACACGCTCGTGGCGCCCGTCCTGGACACCGAGCTACCACCCACCGACCCGCACTTCCGGTTGGCCTACCGCCGGATCCGGCGCTTCGCGCTGCTCGCCGGCAAGCTCGGCATGGACCCGACCGAGGTCACCGCCGTCTTCGGTGACCAGGACCTGGTCGGTAAGTACCCGGAGAACCTCACCCTGCCGCCAGGCGTGCGGAAGTTCGACGCCCTGCTCGAGGGCCACGACGGCAAGATCCTGCTGTTCGCCGGGACCGGTTACTTCACCTACGCGGCCGACACGTTCGCGCTGAAGAGCCCGACCCCGGCCGCATTGACCGAGCTGTCGCCCCGGTTCGCGGACCTGGCCGGGATCGACGCCGCGTTCACCCTCCCGTCCGGCCCGGAATGGCTGGTCGGCCACACCGCGGACGGGACGTCGCACGCCTTCACCCGGCTGCCCGGCGGCATCCACTGGGCCCCGCAGGAGCAGGTCTGGGGCAAGGTGAAGAACAACTTCGCCGACCCGGTCCGGATCGACGGCGCGTTCGCCGACACCGACGGGCACACCTACCTGTTCGCCGGGGACCAGTACCTCCGCTACTCCACGGCCGATTACACCGTCGTCGACGAGGGCTACCCGCGCCCGGCGGCGGAATGGCGCGAGCGTGAGGGTCTTGACCAGAAGCTCGCCGGGCCGATGGACGCGTTCCAGGCGCCGGACGGCACGATCCACGTGCTCACCGGTGCGACCGGCTGGGGCCGGGTGTGCAACAACTTCGAGAACCTGCCCCGGTTGGACGCCGCCTACTCCGGCGGCGCCGCGGTGCACCTGTTCTCCGGCGGTCAGCTCGTCCGCTACTCCGACAGCATCGAGAACGCCGGCGTCTGCGTGGACGAGGGCTACCCGCGCAAGATCCACGACGTCCCGGCGCAGTTCGAGGCCGGCGTCGACGCGGCGTTCACCGACCCGAACGGCGTGCTGCACCTGTTCAAGGACGGCCGGACGGCGTCGGTCGGCGGCACCGACACCGGCATCGTGCCGAACGCGGAGCGCTGGGGTGTGCTGCCCCCGGCGCTGCCCAGCGGCACTGTGGACGCCGCGCTCACCGGTCTGGACGGCCGGACCTACCTGTTCAGCGGTGGCACCTACCTGCGGTACTCGACCGCCGACTACTCGGTCGTCGACTTCGGCTACCCGCGTGCGATCGACCCGGACTGGGGCGGTCTGTCCACTGTGGACGCTTCGTTCGTGATGGACGGCAGCACCTACCTGTTCGGCACCGGCGGGCTGCTCTTCGACCTGGCCGTCGAGCTGCGCGACGACCTGGTGGCCGGAAAGCTCACCCCGGAGTTGCACAACCGGTTCGCCGAGCACGGCCTCACCCTGACCGCGATGACCGGCGCGAGCCCACAGTGGACGCTCAGCACGGCGGAGGGCCCGTCCCTCACGGTCAAGATCGAAGGCTTGCGTACCAAGGTCTACGGCGAGGGCTCGCGGTACTACGTGCAGTACAGCACGAACGACTACCGCACGCCGGACGCCGGCTTCCCGAAACCGTTGTCGGACAACTGGTGGAACATGCCGGACGGCCTGAACCTCGGGCCGGTCGACGCGGTCTTCACCGGGCGGGACAACCACACCTACCTGTTCGCCGGCAACCGGTTCGTCCGCTTCGACGCCAGGCACCTGTGGTGGTCCGAGCCGCTGCCCCTCGCCGAGGCGTGGGACAGCGTGCCGTTCGAGAAGGTGGACGCCGCGTTCGTCGGCATCGACGGGCGGACGTACCTGTTCTCCGGCCAGCGCTATGTCCGTTACTCCACCGAGGACTACACCGAGGTCGATGACGGCTACCCGGCCACCATCGCCGGCTACTGGGACAACGTGCGCAACAACATCGAGCGCACCGGCCGGGTGGACGCCGTGCTGGTCACCGAAGTCACCGAGCAGGTCGACGGGGTGGATGTGGCGCGTACCTACACCTACCTGTTCTCCGGCGACCAGTACGTCCGTTACCTCGGTGCCGACTACGCACGGGTCCAGCCGGGCTACCCGCGGCTGATCGCGTCGCTGAACACCGAGCCCGGCCTGGCCGCGCTCGACGCCACCCTGGCGAGCGTGGACGCCGCGTTCGCCGACCGCCGTACCACGTACCTGTTCAGCGGCGGGGCGTGCCACGCCGTCTCCGCCCGCACCTACCGGCGCTACGACGACCTGGGCCTCGGCACCGTCTCCTGCGCGTTCATCGAGAACGGCAGCGTGGTCATGGCCACCGGCGGCACCGAGTACTACGACCAGGGCGGCTGGTGCAAGCGCACCGCCCTGGAGGGCCGAGGCGGCTCGACGTCCACCCCGTTCCGGCCGAGGACCCTGCGCACCGTCCCGGAGGAGTTCCGCAGCGGCCTGGACTCCGTGCTGATGGGCGCGGACGGCAACACCTACCTGTTCAAGGGCGCCACCTGTTTCAACACCCAGCTCAACCACTCCTACCCGCTGGCGCAGGAGTGGGGCCGGCCCCGCAACACCATCTACGAGCAGAGCCGGGTCGACGCGGCGTTCGTCGGCCGGGACGGCAAGACCTACCTGTTCAGCGACGACCAGTTCGTGGTCTACCCGGACGCGGGCACGACGATCGACGGCGACCCGAAGCCGATCGCCGAGCACTGGGCCGGCCTGACCGGGGTCGCGCTTGCCTATGTGCAGGGCGAGAAGACCTACGTCTTCGAGCACCCTGACGACGAGGGCATGCTGCGCTACCTGGTCTACTCGGGCGCCGACTACAGCGTGCCGGACGAGGGCTATCCGGTCGTCGCCGACGACGGCATCTTCGGCGCCCCGGACGGATTCCCGTTCCCCGAGGCCGTTCTCGTCGAGGGTGACACGCTGATCCTGCTCAGCGGCGAGAACTGCGTCTCCGTCAACACGAAGACGAACACCTGGTCCATGACGCGCCCGATCGAGCGGCTCTTCCCCGGCTTCGGCCACGGCGTGGACGCCCCGGACTGCCTGTACACCGCGTTCACCGCAGTGGACGGCGCGACGTACTTCTTCTTCCGGGAGACCTATGCCCGCTTCGCCGGCGGCGCGTTCGGACCGTTGTCCCCCACGCGGGACCGGTGGGGCCTGTCCCGCAACCCGTTCATCGCCGACGGCGGCACGGTGGACGCCGCGTTCGTCTGGCGGGACAACACATTCCTGTTCTCCGGCGACCACTACGTCCGCTACACCGGCCCCGGCTACCGCGCGGTGGATCCCGGCTATCCCAAGAAGACCGCGGGCAACCTGCGGCTGGAGACGCCGTTCGCCAACCTGCCCGACGTGTTCGACGACGCCCTCGACCACCCGATCGACGCGGTCATCGGCAATGACCGCACCATCCACGTGATCATCGGCGGGGTCTGCCACACGGTCTCGCCCGCCATCGCGGGCACGTACTCGCTGGCCGGCATCGGGCGGATGCGCAACACCGTCGTGGAGTCCGGCAAGGTGGACGCGGCCCTGGTCACGAACCACAGGTGCTACCTGTTCTCCGGCGACCAGTACGTCCGCTACTCCGGCGCCGACCACGCCTACGTGGACGACGGCTACCCGAAGCCGCTCGACGAGCTCGCCACCGAGCTCGGGATTCCAGCGCTGCCAACGGAGTTCACCGACGGCGTGGACGCGGCCTTCGTGAGCCCGGACGGGCGGACCTACCTGTTCCGCGGCAGGCAGTTCGTCCGAGGCGGCCCGCCGGAACCGGTCAACGGCACCTGGGGCAAGGTGCGCAACGAGTTCGCCTCGGGCGGGCTGGACGCCGCGTTCGTGGCCCCGACCGGGGAACTGTACGCGTTCCGGGGCGACCAGTACGTCCGCTACTCGACCAGCCTCCCGCTGGAGTTCGTCGACCAGGGCTTCCCGCGCACGGTCAAGGAAGACTGGGGCGACCTGCCGCCGGAGTTCGAGGCCGGCCCGGACGGCGCGTTCGGGTTCGAGGACCGCACCTACCTGACCAAGGGCGAGCGCTACGTCCGCTATTCCGGGCCGTACCACAAGGTTGACCGCACCTTCCCGCAGGAGTTCGGGCACCGCTGGTCGGGCACCTCCGACTACCGGCTGAGCGACCTGAACACGATCACGCGGTTCGTGAACCTGGCCCGGTCACACCCCGACGGCCTGGCGGCGCTGTTCGTGGACGGCGCCAAGGATCCGTACCGGCTCCTCGCCGACCTCTTCGGGTGGGACGTGAACCAGCTGCGCTGGGCCCGCCGCAACAGCGGCCTCCTGATCGAGGACACGCCGGAGGAGAAGGTCTTCGAGATCGAGTTCCTGCTCAAGCTGGTCGACGTGTTCGCCACGGCACACAAGTTCGGCGCCGGCCCATCGGAGATCCACGACCTGGTCTGGACCCAGCGCTACGCCGCAGCCGGCAAGGCCGACAGCGAAACCGCCGCCGCCGCGCTCTACACCATGCTGGAGCACCGCACCGCCCCCACGGACTGGAAGACGCTCGACGCGACGATTCACAACGAGCTGAACGTACTGCGCCGCGACGCCCTGGTCGCCGCGCTCACCCCGCAGCACGGCACCTCGCGTGACCTGTTCGAGCGCTACCTGATCGATGTGGACATGGGTCCGGTCGGCACCACCTCGAAGGTCCGCGAGGCGATCGCCGCCACCCAACTGTTCCTGCACCGCTACCTGATCGACCTGGAGGACGTCACCCTCGCCGACGGCGCCGACCCGGACGCGGTCAAGGCGGAGATCAAGACCTGGTGGGCGTGGATGCGCAACTACCGGATCTGGGAGGCCAACCGGAAGGTCTTCCTCTATCCGGAAAACTACATCCGCCCGGACCTGCGCACCCAGAAGACCCCGGCGTTCGCGGCGCTGGAGGACGACCTGCTGAAGAACGAGATCAACGCGGATACGGCGCAGGCCGCCTACAAGCGCTACCTCGACGAGTACACCGAGGTCTCCCGGCTGGCCGTCGCCGGCGGCTACGTCTACACCGAGGACAACGCCAAACCCGGCGACCGCAGGCTCGTCGTGTTCGGCCGCACCAGGACCGAACCTCGGCGCTTCTACTACCGCGGCGCCGCCGTCCACGGCACCGAGACGTTCTCCGCCACCTGGGAGCCCTGGCTCAAGGTCGACCTGCAGATCGACGCCGACCGGGTCGACCCGGTGCACGCCTTCGGCCGGGTGTTCGTGTTCTGGCCGGTGGTCGAGGTCGTCAAGGACGACGCGAACACCACCACGATCACGACGACCACGCAGAAGGACGGCGGCCAGACCGTCACCGCTCCGCCGCCCAAGTACCAGGTGCGGATCTACTACTCGTTCTACAACCTGAACCGGGAATGGGTGCCGGTCCAACTGCTCAAGACCGACGAGCCGGCGCGGACCGGACCGATCACCGGGGTCAGCCTCTACGTCCAGTCGTCCAGCACCGTCCCCGGCATGGACACCAGCACCCACGACTCGATCGTGGTGCAGCTGAGCTACCAGGCCGGCGGCACCCCGGTCAGCACCGCCCACACCCTCACGCCCGAGCTGTATCCGTTGCCGGCCAAGGCAAGCGACATCGTCCTGCCGGCCATCTCAGCCGACCCGGCGCAGATCTTCGACGAGCCGGTCGAACCCGCCAACATCGTCCGGTTCAACGCCCCCGCGAACACCGAGGACGGGCCGTGGTCCAGTGTGGACCACAAGGGCGGCAGCTTCCTGTGCCACTCGGCCCCAGGACCGGTCGAGCCGGCCGTGCTGCTTCCGTTGAAGGGCAACGCGGACAACCTGCCGACCACCTGGGACCGGATCGACGCCGCGGTCCAGCTCGGCAACGGGGACCGGTACTTCTTCGATAGCGCGGGCGGAAAGTACATCACCGTGCCGGCGGGCAAGGCGGCCACCGGGCGGGTCAAGCAGAACACGGCCGACCGGTTCGGCGTGATCGGCACGAACCTGGTCCGCACCGGCGCGGTGGACGCCGCCCTGCTGCGCGGCGACAAGGTGTTCGTGTTCTCCGGCGACGAGTACTACCGGTACCCGAAGGCGAACTTCGGCGTGCTGGACGCCGGCTACCCGAAGAAACTCCAGTCCAACCAAGAGAACCTGCCCTCGTGGCCCAAAGTGGACGGTGCGTTCACCGTCGCCGGGGTGGAGATCTTCTACTCCAGGGAACGGGACGACTACGCGGTCTCCGGCTCGCTGGAGACCCTCCGGCCGCTGGACCCCAAGTGGAAGCTCCCCAAAACCGACAAGGATCAGCCCGTGCCGTCCATCGACACGGGCCAGAGCGTGATCACCTTCAACAACGCCGCGGGCACCTACACCGTGCGGGTACCCGGGGCCGACGCGCCACCGAAGCCCACCCGTGACCTCGGCCGGATCCCGACCGCGATCACCCGCACCGGCGCCATCGACGCCGCCTACCGGGCCGGGCGGGCGCTGTTCCTAGTCAGTGGCAAGGAGTTCGTCCGGTACACGCTCGCCGACGACGCCTCCATCCCGGACTACATCGATGCCGGCTACCCGAAGACGCTCACCCAGCGGGTCGACGCCGTGTTCCACCGGGACGACCGGCGCTACGTGTTCGGCGGCGCCGGCTATGACGCGCTGCCCCTGGACCAGGAGCTGGACGCCATGCAGGCGATGCGGCCGGTGGCGGGCAACTGGCGGTGCCTGCCGGACGGGTTCCCCGCGAACCTCACCGGCGTGCTGGAGACCGACACCGCGCTGTTCGTCTTCCTGGGCGCCAACTACGCGAGCTACCCGAACACCGACACGATGCTCCGGCCCTACGAGATCTCCGCGCTGCCCAACCAGATCATCCGGCTGACCTCGAGCACCGCCTACGAGCTCAATCGAAGGCTCCTGGTCGGCGGCATCGACGCGCTGCTCGCGCCGGACACCCAGGAGCTCGACGAGCTGCCGGCGTTCAGTGCCACCGTCTCCGACCCCACCACTATCAAGGTCCGGCCGCGGACCGCGAAGGCGGGCATCCCGGTCGGGTCGCACCTGGACTTCGACAGCGCGAACGGGATGTACAACTGGGAGATCTTCTTCCACGCCCCGATGCTGATCGCCAAGGCACTCGCCGACGCCCAGCGCTTCGACGACGCCAAACGTTGGTACGAGTACGTCTTCGACCCGACCCAGCGCGATCGGTACTGGCGGTTCCTGCCGTTCCTCGCGGTGGACGTCGAGGCGCTCGTGGTCGGCTGCAGGGCGGATCTGGCCGAGCTGGCGGACAAGGGCGTCGAGAAGCTGCTCACCCCGATCCTCGGCACCATCGAACCGATGGCCCCGGCATTCCTGCCGACACGCGAGCTGACCGGCGTCGAGAAGGACTACCTGGCCCACCTCGAGCTCGAGGCGGTCCGCGCCGCGCTGACCGCACTGCCCAGGTCCGAGGCCCGGAGGAGCCTGCTGGAGCAGGTCGAGCTGATCGGGCGGCTCGGCGTGCAGTACACGCTCATGGGCGACCGCACCAGCCTGATCGAGGCCTACCGGGACGACCCGTTCGACCCGCACCGGATCGCGGCGCTGCGCCCGGCGGCGTACCGGCGCACGGTTGTCATGGCCTACATCGACAACCTGCTGGACTGGGGCGACCTGCTCTTCCGGCAGTACACCGGGGAAAGCATCGACGAGGCGCGGATGCTCTACATCTACGCCTACGACCTGCTCGGCCCCCGGCCGCTCGACCCGGGACCGAGGGTGCTGTCTCCCAGCGCCACCTACGACCAGCTCGACGGCGATGGCGGGTCCACCGCGGTGGCGGCGCTGACCGCGGGCGGAGCGTTGCTGGAAGGCTCTGGCGCGGTGCACGGCGGAGTGGCGAACCCGTACTTCTACGTGCCGGACAACAGCATGTTCCTGGAGTACTGGAACCGGGTCGAGGACCGGCTCACCAAGATCAGGGCGTCGCTGGACATCATGGGCATCGCCCGGCCGGTGCCGCTGTTCGAGCCACCCGCCGACGTCATGGCGCTCGTCGAAGGGGTCGCCAAGGGCGCGTCCCTCGAGGCGCTCACCGCCGCCCTGGCCGCCCCGGTCCCGTCCTACAAGTTCAACTTCCTGTTCCGCAGGGCCCAGGAGCTCACCGATCGGCTCAAGCAGCTCGGCAACGACCTGCTCGGCGCGTTCGAGCGCCGGGACATCGAGGAGCTCACCCTGCTGCAGAACCGGCAGGAGGCGGCGATCCAGGAGATGACCCGGGCGATCAAGGAGAACCAGGTCGCGATGGCGCGGGAGGGCGTGAGCGAGATGCAGGCCGCCCTGAGCGGGGCGCAGAGCCGGGTCCAGCACTACCAGCAGCTGATCGATGTGGGCATGTCTCCCATGCAGATAGCCCAGATCGCGATGCTCGCCTCCGGTGCGGTGGCCCAGTTCGTCGCGAGTGGACTCAAGATCGGTGCCGCGGTCGCCGCGGGCTTCCCGGAGGTCTACGCCGGCCCGTTCATCGTGGGCGCTTCGGAGGGCGGCGTCGAGGCCGGCAACGCCCTCACGTTCGCGGCCGACGTGTCGGGACTGCTCGGACAGGGGTTCAGCGCGCTCGGCGAGGTGCTCGGCGTGCGGGCGGACTACGAGCGCACAGAGCAGGACTGGGAACTGCAGCTGGCCATCTCGAAGGCCGACGTCGAGCAGATCGGCCATCAGATCACGAGCGCGGAGCTACAGGTGGCGGTGGCCCAACGGGAGCTGGAGATCCTCAACCGGGAGACCAAGAACCTGGCCGAGGTCAACGCGTTCCTCACCGGCAAGTTCGCCGGGGCCAAGCTGTACGGCTGGATGGTGGACCGGCTCTCCACGCTGTACTTCCAGACCTACCACCTGGCCTACGAGTTGGCCCGCTCGGCGGAGAAGGCCTACCAGTTCGAGCAGGGCGGCACCAACGGATCATTCATTCAACCATCCTATTGGGACAGCAAGCGCAACGGCCTGCTCGCGGCCGACGCGCTCGCGCTGGACCTCGACCGGCTCGGTGCGGCCTCCGTCACCGGTGGCCGCCGAGGGCTGGAGATCACCAAGCGGATCTCCTTGCTGGCCCTGGATCCCATGGCCCTGCTGGCGTTCAAGAACGAGGGCCGGTGCGAGTTCGCGCTGACCGAGGAGCTGTTCGACCGCGACTTCCCTGGTCACTTCGGCCGCCAGATCCGCACGGTCAGCGTCAGCTTCGACACGCCGGACGGCCCGGTCGGCGTCAACGCGACGCTCACCCAGCTGGACAACAAGACCGTGCTGTCCGCGGACCCCAAGGCGGTCAAGTTCCTGCTCGACCCGAAGGGCACGCCACCGGACTCGCTGCGTGGCGACTGGCGGCCCAGCCAGCAGATCGCGCTGTCCGACCTCGAGGAGGGCCGGGACAACAACGGCCTGTTCGAGTTGCGCTACGACGACGACCGGTACCTGCCGTTCGAGGGCACCGGCGCGGTCTCCCGCTGGCGGTTGTCCGCCGCCAGGCCGCCCGCCGGCCTGCTGGACGTCAGCCTGACCGTCAAGTACAGCGCGGAACATGGCGGTGACACGTTCGCGACGGCCGTGAAGGGCATGCTGCGGCCCTACCCGACCGCCCGCTATTTCGACGTCGCCGCCGAGTTCCCGGACGACTGGGCCGCGTTCATCGAAGGCGACTCGAACCAGTTGTCATTGCCGGTCACCCCGGACGACCTGCCCGGCATGATCGGCCGGCAGATCACCGGCGTCTACGCCCGGTACGAGCTCTTCGCGGACGGCGAGGCCACCTTCCTGCTCAACGGGGACAAGCGCTTCACCCTGGACGACGGCAAGCTGCTGAGCACCCCCGGCCTCACCACCGGCGGCTGGACGCTGCTCTTCGAGGGCGACAAGACCATCCTCGCCAACCTCGGCCTGATCCTGACCTACCGGGCCAGCGCCCAGTAACCGAAAGGCAGGCGACATGAGCGGATCCGTCAAGAACCCGAAGCGTCCCATGCTTGCGCGCGCGACCACGACGGCTGAGACGAAGAAGAGGAGGAGGTCGCGGTCGAACTCGCCGGAGCGCCCCGCCAAGAAGCCGGCGCTGGAGAAGGACACGGTCATGGACGCGGCCGCCGAAGTTCCCACGGAACCCACTGCCACACCCCACGTTCCGGAAATAACCAAACGGAATATCCGGGTCAGCGGACCGGTGGAAGACCTACCTTCCGGCCCGGAAAGCAAGGGGACTCTGCGCTCGCTGCTGATGCAGACGGGTGAGCTGGAGAACCTTCTCGGCGGACGCGACGGGGGATGGCCCGGCATCGCCGCCAGTCTGAGCAACGCCTTCATGCCGAAAGAGCGAGGCACCGAGGAACCACCCATCGCCAAGCTGGGCACGGTCTATTATCAACCCGCGAAGATGACAAAGATCGTCGCGAGCGAAGACGGTGTTCGCCTTGGCAGGCAGGATATGTTCGCCACCGTCAAGTTTCTCGACACCTTCATGAATGCCAATGGGCAATGGGACTACATCAAGCAACAGGACTGGTTCAAGGACGGCGGCGACTACGCGATCGCCGTAGATGTGAACTACTATCCGGACAGGTCCATATATGATGAGTCGCCGGGTTTCCACAAGGACACCGCTGGGGACAACATCTTCGTCAACCTGATCTTCGACAACCAGAGCGACATAGAAAAGACGGAGTGGTTCGCGGATGCCGCGGAGCCGAGCAAGAACAGAGCGGCTTGGCAGGAGAAGCTGCTCCCGGAGTCCCACCTGACGGAACTGACCCGCACGCGAGACATCCTTCGCCAGGAAGCCGAAGCGAAGGCCGAGGCCGGACTGGACAACCATGTGGACGGAGGGATAAGCAAGGGTAGATACATCTATGTCTCCTGGGTGGATGATCTGGTCTGGCACGCGACTCCGGCCAGCCCGCGGCGGATATACACGGTCGAAGACGCAAGAAACGACTATCCGAAGTTCGATAGTGCGTATCACTACGAGCGGCCGTCCCGGATCGACATCCTCAAGGCGATAGCAAGCTCACCGGAAACCGTTCTGCATAAGGTGTTGGAGCGGGAGAACCTGGGAGCGGAGGATATTAACGCTGCTTTGGCCGAGGAAATCATGGAGAAGGTATACGGAGATGAGGACGGGGAAGGCGACTACGACAGTGATGTCAAGGCGTCGCCGGCCCAGGAAATCCTGAAAGACAGAACAAAGCAGCTCAATACGGCGTACCGCGGGGTTGAAATATTGGGAACGATAGCGGAGGTGGAGGGAACCCACCTGAACACCTGGCTGCGGGATCAGGATCCGAGCCTGCGGGCGCAGGATCTGGATCAGGCCCTGGCCAAGGCGGCCTGGCAGAAACTGTACGAGGGCGACCAAGGCGTCGCCCGGTATGCCGAAGACGTACAGAAAAGGGTCGCGGATGGGGAATGGCGGGTCACCGGTGGAACCTCCGAGGCGATTGCGAAGGTCCGTTACCTGCCGGACAGCGCTTCACTGGAAGAGCTGCCAAGGGACCTGTCGAAACGCAGGAGGAGAGCGAGTCTGGACCAAGCGGAGATACTGAAGCTGCGCGAGGCCAACAAGAATGTGCCCCGCACATTCTTGCGGACGTGGGTGCGATTAGTGCGCACGGACAGCGATGAAGCGCAGCAGGCCCAGCTCGCCCAGTAGTCGAAAGGCGGCGGTATGAACCCCACCCGCAAACGAAAAGCCGCGAGCTCGAACCTGGCCTCGCGGAAGAAGAGGCGCACCGAGCCCGACCTCAGGGTCACCGTCACCCCGTCCGGCACGAGGTCCGTCCAGGTGGTCAGGCCCGAACCCGTTCCGGACCTCAGGGTCACGGTCACTCCCGACGGGCGCAGGTCTGTCCGGCTGGGCAGGCCCACCGCCACCCCGGACCTCAGCGTCACGGTCACCCCCGACGGGACGAGAACCGTCCAGCTGCGCAAGCCCACACCGCTGGCCCGGACCAAGCGGGACCTGCGCGACCGGACCGCCCCGGTGACGATCGAGAAGCGGGCGGCATCCCCCGCTACGGACGACCAGCCGATGCCGGTCGAGGAACCGGTGCCCGTCAAGGAGACCCCGACCGCCACGACGACGATCGCCACCCAGCACGAGCCGCCGGTCCCCATGGCCACGTATTCGTACGCGACCGACAACCCCCATTTGAAACCGGACAACGACCGGTTGCAGGTTATCGTCGAGGGTGGTAACTGGCTGTGGCACAGGTCCCATCCGGACTGCTACATCCTGGCGGACGGGAGGACCGGCGAGTTCATCAAATACGACGGCACTCCGACCGGCGAGTATTTCTCGAAGGCCAACCTTTTCGAGAAGAAATCTCCGGATTACGGCGACCAGTTCTGGTTGACGTACAGGGACGAACGCTACGATGCGCAAAACTACGAGGTCGAGGAGCCGGACGACGAGAACGCCCAGAAAGTGCCCTGGGGGCACCTCGTCCAGCACCTGTACGATCATTTCACCGATTTCAGCATCAAGGAGGCGCACACGTTCTGGCCGCCCGGCACCACCGAGGCGAACCTGCTCGACAATCTGGTCTCCGCGCTCAACCACGACGATGCCGTCGACGCGGTCAAGAAGGACGAGGAGACGTTCCCCGCGCACGTCAGGCGGGGCCCCAACAAGGCCATCAAGACCTTCTTCCTCGATCGGTCCGTGGCCGAGGACGACAAGTTCACACCCGACCAACTGTCCGACCTCGGTGACCTGATCGGCTAGTCCGCCTCTAGCGTCCCCGCATCCGAAATTCGTGGCCGAAAGGGAGCCCCATGACCCATCGGACAACGACTCCTACCAAGAAACGGAAGAAGTCGATCTCGCCGACCCGCAAGAAGGCACGCATCGAGGAGGCGGAGACGCCCACGCGGGTCGAGCAGACCACCCCGACCATCACCTCGCATCCGCCGGTCATCACGCACCCGTCCGTCATCACGCGCGAGCCGACCACGACCACCCTCTCACGGGACCAGCAGTCCGAGCTCGACCGGTTCTTCAGTGAGATCGAGAGCCTCACGCAAACGACCCTGCCGCCGCTGAGCACCCCGACCCCAACCCCAACCCCGACGCCCACGCCGACAGTCACACCCACAGTGACCCCACGCGTCACCCGCCCGAAACCGGTGAACCCCTTTGCCGGCACAATCCAGTACCTGCGATCCAACTTCGGCACCGACTACCACGACTCGGCCCATTTCAAACCGACCGACCTCAAGTCGAAGCACGGCGTGTGGAATTCCACGCTCTCGCAGGTGAAGAAGTGGGTCGGCGAGGCGATAAACCATGTCTACGATGACGACGAGTCCATCGTCGCGTCGAAACCGGGTTCCGGAAAGTCCAAGGGCGGCCGCAACTATCTGATCGACATGGGCAAGCAGGTCGGATACCTCAGCGGATCCTCCGTACCGAGCGGAACGCAGCCGGAGGCTCGGTACATCGCGCTCTACGTGAACAAGAAGGGCGTCACCGTCACCGCGTTTCCGTGCACGCCGGAGATGTTCTAGCGAAAGGAAGCGCATGCCCAAGCAGACGGGCCGAAAAACCAAGACGTCGTCCCGGAAGAATGCGCGCAAGGACGATGAGTCCACCATCAGGGTCACCCTCACCCCGCACGGGAGGACCGTCCGAAACGTACCAAAGCGCGCCGAATCCACCATCAAAGTCACCCTCACCCCCCACGGGCGGGTCGTCAGCAGCCATCCGACCACGGCCAGGCGGACCGTCGATGCCGTCCAGATCAGGCAGGCTCGGAAGGGCACGATCCTCTCGAACCGCCCACTTCCGGTACGGAACAAGCGGGAGGTGCTCGACCGATCCGCGCCGCTGCCCCCCGCGCGGCGGGAAGCGCTCCTCGCTCCGGCCAACGTGCCGGCCCTGAAGGCGATCTACGAGAGGTTCTATCCCGGCGGCCGGCGCATCGAGGGCAGGAGACTCGACAACGAGTTGGATGCGATCTACGGGATCCTGGGCGACGGCCCCGGCGACTACACCAGAACTCCCGTCGACAACGCGGACTTCGCAAAGTTCAAGACCACGCCCAGCGCGGTGGCGAAGGTCACCAGCCAGAGCGAGCGGTCCCTCGACGATGCGCTCCAGCGGGGCGACTACTTCCATGTGGAGAACAAGAACGCGCCGGAATACCGCATGTCCTCCGACGAGAAGAAGCAGCTCCTGGAACGCCGGGCCCGGCGGATCATCGTCAACGTCAACTCGCAGGAGGCAGCCCTCGCGGTCGCCGACAACCTGACCGGCCTCTACAGCGACGGCACCGTCTCACAATACATTCGCGACTACAAGGTCTACCTGACCAACTCCCCGTCATCCACGACCAAAAAAGACAAGCTGGTCATCTACTACCGCCTACCCGACGACGGGGACGACGACCGAGTCGGCAGCACCATTGTCCGCACGATCGCGAGATCCGCGGACCCGAGTGCGTTCGTCGACGACTTCGCCCCGTTCTACTCCCGGGTGGACAAAGGCATCGCCTGGTCGGAGGAGCCCAAATACTACGACGTCAAGGGCAGCAGTTTCACCGAGTCCCGCGAGATCATCCTCAAAGATCTCATCGAGAAGACCGGCCAGTCGCCCAGCCTGGAACACTTCGTTGGCCTCGTCGGCCAGGCCTTCGCGGACAGTCTTGTCGATCCCGACAAACCGCACCGCCACCTGCCGCAACCCCCAGCGAAGTAAAGCCGGCCCCGGCTCAACAAGGCCACCCGGGGAAGATCCAACAAGGCCTCGCCCCACCCGTGCGAGCACATGATCTCCCCACGGGCTCTACCGGGATAAAATAGGACAGAAAGGGCAATCCCAACCCTGGACTGCCTTGAGAAAGGCCAAGAACCTACACTCCCCGGCGATGCGAAGGTCCATGCCCGACAACCAGCATTATCGTGAGGGCGCACTAACCCCAGCCGACCGCACGGCTGGCTTCACGAGTGAGCCGCCGCGTTTCCCAACCCCTCACCAGCCGCCGCTACGACCACCTCTGGCACCGCCTCGGCACCCAACTCCCCTGGGTCACCACCCACGGCATCTCCACCCACTGGTTCCGCCACACCACCCTCACCTGGGTCGAACGCCACTACGGCTACGGCATCGCCCGCGCCAACGCCGACCACACCGACACCACCGGCCCCGCCACCACCTACATCAAAGCCAGCCTCCACGAAGTCGCCAGTTTCACCGCGTCGACTCCATTGAGGACGCTGGCCTTGGACTCATACGCTTCGCCGACCGCGACGATCTCGCCATTTGCCGGCCTTCAACCGGAACCGGAACTTCCCGGCAGCGTCGTTGTAGATCTCGAACCTGCCAGCCACCACAGCCTCCTAGCCCATGTGGACGGTCACGACCTCACCCAGTATTGGGTCACACAGGTAGTAGTCCTGTCGGCGCTCACGGATTTCCCCAGGTTGAGACGGTTCTCAGACCGGGTCAGCGGCACCCGCCCGAAAGCTCCCCCGAACCGCCACCCGAACAATTCGGGTACGCACGTTCCTCGCGTATACCTTCCCCATCACTCACCAGGTCCGACCCGTCCGGCGGTCCCAAGTTGTAGCCCTATGCGTGGTGGTGGCTCTGGGCTCCGCTGCCGAACAGCTCACGGAGCTTGCTCAAGCCGGGCCCGAACTTCTCTTCGAGAATGTCCCCGTAGGCGGCCAGCATCTCGAGCTTGTACAGGTCATGCTTGATCAACTCGGTGACCGGCACGACCAGACCGGGATGGGAGGTGAGGGCCGCCCGGCTGCGTTCGGCGCTGGACACGATGCCGGCGATCACCTCGCGGTCGTCCACGCTCAGCACCAGCCAGCGGCCGCCCAGCCCGGAGGTGACCTCGTCGGTCAGCGGGTGAGAGTACACCTGGGCGAACGGATAGCCGGGATCGCCGTAGGCGACCACGATGATCTCGACCTCGCGTTCGGCCGCCGCGCGCAACTCGGCCTCGAGGTCGGCGGCATCGGCTTCCCAGATCTCCATCATGATCCGGCGCTGGGCGGCGGCCACCAGCTGCCGGGCTCGCGCGACGATCAGTTCCCGTCCCGGGATGTCCCAGATCGCGGCGCTGGCGTCGGTCCGCGTGGTGTAGTCGGCGATCGCCCGCTCGGCCGCGTCGATCCGCTGGGCGGTGTCGACGCGGGCCCGCTCGATCAACGTCTCGGGCGGCACCGGCCGGTACTGCAGGGGTTCACTCCTGGCGACCTCGACCGCGCCCTTGCGCTCCAGCGACGCGAGCACCTCGTACACCTTCGCCCTCGGCACGCCGGACAGCTTCGCGATGCCATAGCCGGTGGCCGGCGATTCCTTGACCAGTGCGAGGTACGCCCGGGACTCCCACTCCGTCAGTCCCAGGATCTGTAGCTGATCCGCCGCGTTGGGCAACGCACGTCTCCTCACATCGTTCGCACCCAGGTTAGGACGTTACCCTACCGCCGGAGTGATCACCCGTATGGTCACGGGTTTCGGGTGGCCCCCGGCACCGCCGGGCGAGCAGGTTTCCCACATTCGTTTCGCGGCGCTGTCCACATCCCGTGATGAACCTGACGATTCAGGCCCGCGAAGATCACAGAAGTCACGAGCTAAATGGTCGCAGACCTTGATACGGATGCCGTTGGCCGACAACTCGGCCCAACGCCCTTTCCAAGCAGGTTGACGTGCCGTCCGGGTCTATCTAAAGTGGCAGTGACCATGCGGGTAGTCACGCACTGTCAATGAACGTGATCCGGCTGCGACCACGTACCGTTCGGGGGAGACAACGGTGGGTAAACAGAGTGCGTCGACCGCGTTGGAGGACAACCGGCTGCTCGCCCCGGTGACCGGCAGCATGCGGACAAGATCCCCGTGTCCGCCGCAAAAGAGGCCGACGACGCTCGAGGTCACAATTCCATGAGTATCCGGCATATCGTGCTGTTCAAATTTCGTTCGGGCGTCACTTGGGCCGACCCCAGAGTGGCCGAGGCGGCCCGGATGTCGAAGTCTCACGGCCAGCACATCGATGAGATCCAGGAATGGTGGGCCGGCCCGGACGTGTACCGCCGCGACAATTCCTACGATTTCGCGGTCATGGGTTTGTTCGCTGATCACGATGCGCTGTCCCGGTACCAGGCACATCCCCATCACCAGAAGGGCACCGTTCTGTGGCGTGAGCTTGCCACCTGGATTGTGCTGGACCTCGATGAGGAACGGGCGCGACAAGAAACGAGCTGAAGGCGATATGTACACGATCTTCCACCCCGAGCAAGACGCGCTCGTGCGGGACCTGCTCGCCAAGCACACCGACTTCGAGCGGGGTGCTTGGACCGCCGAGCGGCTGCACGACCACCAGCGCGCGGAACTGCGCGCGACGCTAAGCTTCGTGGTCGGGAACGCCCCGTTCTACCGCAGCCACCTACGACAGCTGACCTCGGCGGACATCGACGCCTTCGAGCTGTCCGACCTGTCCCGCCTGCCGTTCACCACCAAGGACGACCTGCGCGACAACCTGCTGGACCTGCTGTCCCGCCCGGTCACCGACGGGTGGGTGTTCTACGAAACGACCGGGACCACCGGGCGGGCAACGCCGTGCCCGCGCGACAACACCGACAGCGGCACCAACAACATGGCGCTGACGGTCAACTACCGGGACGTGCTGCGGGCCCATCCCGGGCGGCACCTGATCGCTGTGATGGGCCCGACCGAACTGCACTCCACCGGCGACACCTTCGGCGACGTGTTCCGAAACCTGGGGCACCCGGTGGCGAAGATGTGGCCGCACTCCCCCGTCGTCGGCTTCCGCAGGGCGCTGGAGCTGCTGGGCGACCTGCACGTCACCGGCCTGGTCTGCACCCCGGCCATGGCGATGTCGCTGGCCAAGCAGGCCCGCGATCTCGGCCTGTCCGCACGTGACGACTTCGACCTGAACTTCATCATGGTCGTCGGGGAACTGGCCACTCCCGCGCTGCTGGCCAACATCGAGTCCCTGTGGTCGGCTACGGCCTACAACTGTATGTACGCCTCGCAGGAGTCGTCCATCCTGGCCGCCGTGCGCGCCGACGGCCGCCTGCGCACGATCCCGCTGAGCGTCGTGTACGAGGTGATCGACCCGGACAGCGGAAACCTGGCCGAGCCGAGAGCCGACGGCTCGATGCTCGGCGAGTTGGTGATCACCCACCTGTACCGCGGCTGCAAGCCGCTGATCCGGTACCGGACCGGCGACCTGGTGCGGCTGACGCCGCCGGCCGGCGCCGCCGACTACCCGTCGCACACTCTCCAACCGCTCGGGCGCGTCCGCGACACCGTGCTGGTCGACCGCGAGCCGATCAGCGCGTTCGACCTGGAGCAGACCGTGCTGACACACGTTCGCCGGTGCGTTGGCTACCAGATCGTCATCGACGGGGAAGACGGGACCGACCGACTGACGGTACGGCTGGAATGCCTGGATCCGGACGCGGTCGACGAGCCCGCACTGCGCGCGGAGGTCCGCCGGCGCTTCGGCGTCGAGCCGGTCGTCTCGCTGGAGGACATCGGCGGCATCGCCGGCACGGGAGCACTGGTCAGTTGGAAGGCGTCGAGGGTGCACGATCGCCGCGTGCCCGACGACGTCGAGCGCAGGGCGGCGCTGGCCATCGCCGGCCGCCGGGACGCGCGATGACCGCCCAGGAGGTGACCGAGGGCCTGCGCGGGCCGGCATTCGCGGCCACACCCTGGACCTACCACCAGGGCCACGTGGTCGCATACGACTCCGTTGGCTTCACGGTAGCCACCCAGGGTCTGAACTACGGAACGGGAGTGTTCGAGGGAATCCGGGCCTACTGGGATCCGCGGGCGCACAGCCTGCACGTGGTGAAGCTACGGGAGCACCTCGAGCGGTTCGCCGCGTCGGCCAGGCTGCTGCACCTGGATCTGGGAGCCACGGTGGCCGAGCTTTCCGATGCCAGCACCGAGCTGTTGGTACGCAACGGCTATCGCGGCGACACCTACCTGCGGCCGATCGCGCACACGCTGCAGTTCCTGCCCGGCACGGCGTTCGGTGTCCGACTGCGCGGGATCAGCACCGCCACGTCCATCTACGCGCTGCCGATGCCCGCCGGCATCGGGATCGAGGGAGTGCGGTGTCTGGTGTCGTCCTGGCGCCGCGTTCCGGACGAGTCGCTGCCGGCGCGGGCCAAGATCACCGGCTCGTACGCCAACCTGGCGTTGGCCGTCGACGAGGCGACCTCGGCCGGCTGCGACGACGCGATCCTGCTCAATACCAAGGGAACCGTGGCGGAGGCCAGCACCGCCAACGTGTTCCTGGCGCGGGACGGCCAGCTGATCACCCCGCATCTCGGCGCCGACATCCTGGCCGGCATCACCCGCGGCTGCGTCATCGAGTTGGCCGCCACCGAGGGCGACACTGTCGTCGAACGCGAGGTGCCGCGCTCCGAGCTGTACTCGGCCGACGAGATCTTCCTGACCGGCACGGGCTGCGAACTGGTGCCGGTCATCGCCATCGACGGGCGGTCGGTCGGTGACGGTTCGGTGGGTCCGGTGACCCGCCGGTACCTGCAGCGGTACCGCGACGCGGTGCACGGCCGCGACGACAGCCTCGCGGGATGGCTGACCACCGTGCGCCTGACCGACTGACGCGATCGGATTCGAGAGGTAGCCATGCACATCGTGTTCGAAACACCGCCCTCCGGCATCGCCGGGGACGCCGCGGTAGGAGCACCGGCGTGAGGATCATCGGCAAGGCCGCCGTCGACGAGCTGTTCCCGATGCCGGACGCGATCGCGCTGATGAGGCACACGTTCCGGGCCATGGGCACCGATGAGGTCGTGCAGCCGCTGCGCACCGTGCTGTGGGCGCGCGGCCAGGATGCGGTGCTCGGCAGCATGCCCGCCTACGTCACGCACCCCGAGCCCGGCTTCGGGCTCAAGGCGGTGACGGTGAACTCGGGCAACGCCGCCAAGGGGCTGGACACCCATCTCGGGGTGATTCTGGTGTTCGACACCGCGACCGGGCAGCCGGCGGCGGTGATCGAGGCCGGCGCGGTCACCGCGATCCGCACGGCAGCCGCCTCTGCCGTGGCGACCGACGTGCTGGCCGCCCGCACGGCGCGGACCCTGGCCATCATCGGCACCGGTGTTCAGGCCCGGACGCACCTGGCCGCGATGGTCGAGGTGCGACCGATCGAGCGGGTGTGGGTGTGGGGCCGCGACCCGGCGCGGGCGCACGCTTTCGCCGGCTGGGCCCGGTCACGGTTCGAACTCGACGTGCGTCCGGCGAACACGGCCGACGACGCCGCGGCGGCGGCCGAGGTGATCTGCACGGTCACCAGCTCGGCAACCCCGGTGCTGGGCGGTGCGGGAGTCAAGCCCGGGACGCACGTCAACGCGGTCGGCTCGTGCTTTCCTGGCAACCGCGAGTTGGCGACCGATCTGGTCGCCGGCTCGACGATGATCGTCGACAGCTCGACGTCCGCGCTGGCCGAGGCCGGGGATCTGCTCATTCCGATCGCCGAGGGCGCGCTGCCGAAACCGGACTCGTTCGTGGAGCTCGGCCAGGTGCTGCGCGGCGAACGGCCGGGCCGCCGATCCGCCGACGAGATCACCATCTACGAGTCGCTCGGCGTCGCCGCCCAGGATGTCGCCTCGGCGCGCTACATCTGCACGCGGGCTACCCGGCGAAACGTCGGCCGAGTTGTCGATCTGTCATGACGACACCTGCGGACCGGAGAGGTGAAACCGTGCCGGGAATGGCGGCCGCCGACGTGCCCACGGCGATCGCCACGCAGCGCGGGCTCGGTCTTGCGATAGCCGCGATCGTCGCCGCCGCGCTCATCTGGAGCAGTTCGTTCGCGATCACCAAGGTGGCGCTCGCGGAAATCCCGCCGATGACGATCGGCGCGCTGCGGTTCGTTCTCGCCGCACTGGTGCTGGGTGTGCTGGTACACACCAAGCGAGACAAGCGCCTGCCGTCGGTCCGCCAGCGGATGCACATCGCGTTCGCGGGGCTGCTGGGCATCACGGTGTACTTCGCCCTGGAGAACATGGGGGTCGATCTTGCCTCGGCGACCGACGCGACCCTGATCGTGGCCTCCTACCCGATCATCACCCTGGTGCTGGAACTGCTGTTTGGCAGCACCTCGTTCTCGGTGCTGCGGCTGGCCGGCATGCTCATCGCGGTCGGCGGGGTGTGGCTGATCGTCTCGGACGGCGCCGGCGACAACGGCGGCGGCCGGTTGCTCGGCGACCTGATCCTCGTCGCCGGTGGCGTCGTCTGGGCCGCCTACAACCTGCTCGCCCAGCGGGACACCTCGGGAGCATCGCCGATCGTCGTGACGTACTACCAGACACTCGCGGGCGCGGGCGGGTTCGTACTGCTCTCCCTCGTGGAAAGCAGCCGGTGGTCGGTGCCGTCACCGTCGAACATCGCCCGCATCGTGTTTCTCGCCGCGCTGTGCTCGGTCGCGGCGTTTCTGCTCTACAACTACGGGTTGCGGACGCTGGCGCCCAGCGCGACGGTCAACCTGCTCAACATCGCCACGGTCGCGGGTCCCGTCTGGGCGGTCCTGCTGGCCGGCGAGAAGATCACCGGACCGCAGATCGCCGGCGGTGCGATCGTGATCACCGGCGTGGTGCTCGGGCTCTACCGCGGTTCCCGCCAGCCCGGAATACAAGAACCGCAACGAAGCCGATAACGACCCGATGGAGGGCACAGTGTCACCCGCGATCGAGCGGTTAGGCGATTCGTTTTTCCAGGATCCCCAGAGCTTGTTCGTACGGCTGCGCTCGTTCGCGCCGGTGACTCCGGTCATCACGCCCGAGGGGGTCCGGGCCTGGCTCGTCACCCGGTACGAGGACGTGCGCGCCGCGCTGGCCGATCCACGGCTGGGCAAGGACTGGGTGGCGCATATGACGCCCGAGGACTTCGACATCAACGTGGATCCCGTGCAGGCGTTTCTGGACCAGCACATGCTCAACCTCGATCCACCCGACCACACCCGGTTGCGCCGTCTGGTGGTGACGGCGTTCACGCCACGCAGGGTGGCCGCCCTGCGACCGCGGATCGCGTCGATCACCGACGAACTGCTGGACGCGATGTCGGACGGCCCCGCCGAGACGGACCTGATCGAGCCGTTCGCGTTCCCGCTGTCGGTGACGGTGATCTGCGAGCTGATCGGCGTCGGGGTCGGGGATCGTGAGTTGTTCCGTGAGTGGTCAGAAACTCTGCTGTCCTCCCGGGGAACGCGTCAGGAGTCCCGCGCGGCCGCCGTCAACATGTACGAATATTTCACACACCTGGTCGCGGAGCGCCGACGGTCTCCGGTGGACGACCTGCTCTCGGCGCTGATCGCGGCTCGTGACTCGGGGGATTCGTTGTCGGAGCACGAGTTGCTCGCGATGATGTTCCTGCTGCTCGTCGCGGGGCACGAGACGATGCTGAACCTGATCGCCAACGGGGTACTGGCGCTGCTGACTCACCCGGTCGAGCTGAAGCGGCTGCGAGACGATCCTTCGCTGTTGCCTTCGGCTGTCGAGGAACTGCTGCGGCACGCGAACCCGCTGAACCATGCGACCGAACGGTTCACGCTGGAGCCGGTCACCATCGGCGATACCGACATCCCCGCGAAGGAATGGGTCATGCTCGCGACGTCGTCGGCGAACCGCGATCCGTCCCGGTTCGCCGACGCTGATCAACTCGACGTTGGCCGGGACACGGCGGGCCACGTGGGGTTCGGCCACGGGATCCATTACTGCCTGGGCGCGCCGCTGGCGCGGCTGGAGGGCGAGATCGCATTCGGAGCGCTGCTGGCCCGGTTCCCCAGGCTGGCGCTGGCGGTGTCCGAGTCGTCGGTGCGGTGGCGGCCCTCCAGCCTCATCCACGGACTGGAGAATCTCCCCGTCCGGTTGCGCTGACCAGCGACTACGGATTCGGCGTCGCCGGCATCGGGCTGGGCTCGCGCAGCCGCTCCTCGATGATCGCGGCCACCTCGCCAGGCGACGTGTGGTGGTAGAAGTGACCGCCGTCGAATTCCCTGACCTGGAAGTCGGCTGAGGTCAGGCTTCCCCACGCGCCGACCCGGTCCAGACTGACGCTGCGGTCCTGGCGACCGCCCATCGCGGTGACCGGAACCCGCAGCGGGCCCCGGTGCGGGATGTACGTCTCCCAGACCCTGAGGTCCGCGCGGAACAAGGGAAGCAGCAGCTGCACCAGCTCCGGCTGCGCGAGTAGCTCGGGTGGGGTGCCTTCCAGGTTCGCCACGACCGCTATCACCTCGTCGTCCGGCAGCTCATGCAGCAGCGGCCCCTCACGCGGCAGATGCGGGGCGCCCAGCCCTGAGACGAACAGATGTCGCGGAGGCTTGCCGAGCGCGAACAGCTCGTGCGCCAGCTCATAGCAGAGCAGCGCGCCCATGCTGTGCCCGAACAAGGCGAAGTCTCTCTTCGCGCGGCTCGCCACGGGCTCCCGCAACCCTGCGACGAGCTCCGCGGCCGAATGTAGTGTCGGCTCCCGGAAGCGGCCTTCCCGTCCCGGCAGCTGCACGGGTATCGCTTCGATGCCCGGGGCCATCAGTTCCGGCCAGTCCCGGTAGGCCGACGCGCCTGCCCCGGAATGAGGCAGGCAGAACAACTGGATCGCGTCCGCGTCCAGTGTCGGCGGCGCAGTGGCTTCCGGCCGGCACGGAGGGAAGCACGACGCATCGGTCGTCCTCGTCATGGACGCCCTTCCCCAGCCCGGGCAGCGGGCGCGGGCTCGGCCATGGCCGGGGTTTGCGCGGCGGTGGTCTCGGTCCGCCGCCGGATGTACCTGGCAAGGCCGCGCGCCGTCGGATCCTCGAAGAACTCCGGCAACGTCATGTTCACGCCGAAGCGTCTGCCCAACCGGGTCAGCAGGCGGGCCGCGAGCATGGACTGACCGCCGCCGTCGAAGAAGTTCTCGTCACGACCGAAGCTCGGCACGCTCAGCAGTTGCCCGATGATGGCGGCGATCTCGTCGTCGAGCACTTCGGCGTCCGCTGGGCGGAGGTCATCCGCCGGCGTCGACGCGACCGCCGGGGATGGCAGCAGCGCGCGGTCGACCTTCAGGTTGGCGTTCTTCGGCAGTTCGGGTAGGCGGACCAGCCGTGCCGGAACCATGTACTCGGGCAGCCGGTCGCGCAGGAACGCCTTCAGCTCACCGGTTTCCGGGGATTCTTCACTCGCCGCCACGTAGTAGCTGACGAGTGTCTTGTCTCCGGTTTCGGGGTTGGCGACGGCAACCGTGACCGCCTCCCTGACCCCAGCATGCCGCAGCAGCGTCGCATCGACCTCATTCATCTCGACCCGGAAGCCCCGGATCTTGACCTGGAAGTCGGCCCGGCCGAGGAAGTCCAGCGAACCGTCCGGCAACTGGCACACCAGATCTCCGGTCGCGTACATGCGCTTGTCCGGTTCCGCCGCGAACGGGTCCGGAAGGAACCGTTCCGTCGTCAGGTCCGGACGGCCGAGGTAGCCGCGCGCGACACCAGGACCGCCGATGTAGAGCTGGCCGGGCACCCCGACCGGCGCGGGCCGCCGCATGTCGTCGAGCACATAGCAGGTAGTGTGTGAGATGGGCCGGCCGATAGGAACTCTCAGCGTCTCCGCGGGCATCGGCGTTACGTGGTGTGCCGTGGTCATCGCGGTGCATTCGGCGGGGCCGTAACCGTTCATCAGCCTGCACCCCGGTAGTGCCGCGAGGGCGTTGGCCTGTTCGACCGCCATCACATCACCGCCGACCAGGAGCTGGGAGATCGTCGCGAACGTCGACGGGTCATCCGCCGCAAGCTGATTGAACAGCGTTGTCGGCATCATCACGGTGTCGACGCGACGCTCTCGCAGGGCGGTTGCCAGCTGACCGGGCGACAGAATCGTATTACGGTCGAACCCGACCAGTTCTCCCCCGTTGAGCCACGTCCCCCACACCTCGACCGTTGACATGTCAAAGGCTGCGTTCGAGATCTGCGACACCCGGTCGCCCGGCCGGAACGTGACGTAATCACAGTTCCACGTGCGCAGTACCACGTTGCGGTGCGTTACACAGATTCCCTTCGGCTCGCCGGACGATCCCGACGTGTACACGACATAGGCCAGATCTTCAGGGCCGGCGCCCCCATCGATCCGGACATCATGGACGGCGCCGTCTCGCACGGCACCACCCAGGTGCCCGACAACCGCGATCACCGGAATTCCGAGGTCGCTTGGATCGTCCAGGCTCGCTTCGGTCAGCACGACCACGGGCTCGGATTCTTGCAAGATCGTGCGCAACCGGGCGGCGGGGTGGGCTGGATCCAGTGCCAGATAGGCACCGCCGGCCTTGACGGTGGCCAGCATGCCCACGACGACGCTGAGATTCCGGTCGGCGTTGATCGCGACCAGCCGGCCGGGTCGCACACCGAGTTCCCGCAGCCGGGCGGCCAGCGAGTTGGTCACCCGGTCAAGCTGCCGGTAGGTCAGCGTGACCGGACCATAGGTCACGGCGGGCGCGTCGGGGCGACGTGCGACCTGCTCCGCGAACAGGTCGCTCAGCGAACCGTCCCGGGGATGATCGGTTCGCGGCTGGCTCGACGCCAAGGCGTGATCAGGATCCGACGGAGCGAGCGACGTCGTGTCGATGCCCTCGATCTCGGTATTGGATTTCGACATGGGCGTCCAGTCCTTTCTCACCAGATGATCCACTGACCGGCCGCAGGCACCGGAGTGCCTCACCCGCTCATCGGCGAGGTGAGGCCGACACCCAGAACGGCGTGATGTTCCCGACCTTCTCGATCATTCCGTGGCAGTAGGAGCCGCTGTGATCACGGCTCTGGGTCGGCATGAACGGATACTGCATCCGCTTGTGCTCGACCGTGAAGGTGCCATCCGCTGACATCGTCTGGATCTGGACCGCGTCTGCCACATCCTGCAAGTACTCCTCCGGAACCTGCACCGTGTAGCTGCGCGGACCACGGCCCAGGAAACGCAGCGCCTGGAAGCCTTCCGTGTGTCCGTCCATCGGTGTGTTGCTGTAGATGTACGGGCGGTTCACGGCGTCGACCTCGAACAGGGCCCGCACCCTGCCGTCGTCCCACCAGTCCTGACCCTGCGTGAAGCGGCGCACGTGGTCGACAAAAAGCTCCCGGTACTCGTGCAGCACAGAATGGATGAAAAGACCGTAGTTGTTTACGTCGTAGTAGTCGGCGTCGGAGATGGAGCGCTCTATGTACGAGAGGATCGGGTCATCTTCTCGCTGCCGACGCAAATATTGCGCGAACGCAGCGAAGATGTCCTGGTACTGAATCCCGGGCTGCTTCACCAGGTAGCGGCTCACGGTCCGGAGGCTACGTGTGTTGTGCAGAGCATGGAAGGCGTAGAAGAAGTACATGCCCTCGGCGAACTCGTCTTCGGTGACCTCCCTCGTGGCGACGACGACACTGGCTTCCGCGGCATCTCCTCCTGCCGACCGGGTCTTGATCCCCATGGACTCCGCGTTGTGGAATATCGGGGTGTTGTTGAGGAACAGGTGCGGGTATGCGATCACTGTTTGCGCTTCGTTATCGCACAACGTGCCGATGCCCCGTCGGAAGGAGTCGAGGGTCTCCCCCGGCAACGGCCAGATGAGCTCGATGTAGGAGCTGATCCGCTTTTCCCGCAGGTCCTCCTGGATCGCGGCGAAGGCGCTCAGCTTGATGTTCGATCGGGAGATCAGGTTGAGGCTGTTCGGCTCGAGGGTCTGCAGGGACACCGGCTGCGAGGAGATGAGGTTTGCCTCCTGGAAGATGGTGGTGATCTTGGTGACCGCGTGCGGCTTGTTCTTCGCCGCCGAGAAGTAGACGACATTGGGTGCGCCATGGTCGTTCGCGCAGTCCGTGATGTGCCGGGCGATGTCGACATCTCGGCCCAACATTCCGAAGTTGGCGTCGGCGATGAAGAGGAAAAGTATGTCGCTCTTGGCTATCCACCTGATTTCGTCCCGGACCCGCTGCTCGTCGAAGCGATGCACCCGGTCATTCGTGGCCGCACCCCAGAAGCAGAACCCGCAGTGGTAGGGGCAACCACGGTTCGTCTCCAGGATGGCTATGCTGTAACCGGAGTCGAAGATGCCGGTCAGGTACGGCGAAGGCAGGTCATCCAGGTTGTTGTTCCTCGGCTGCTTCGGGGTGGTCACCAGCTCACCGTCACGGTAGAAACTGAGACCGTTGACGTCAGACAGTCGCGAGCCGGAGTCGGTCAGTGCGAGGAGGTAGTTGGAGAAGGTGATTTCCCCTTCCCCATTGCAGATGGCCGTTCGTTCGTCGGACCTGCTGAGGTAACGATGGGCCTGCGACATCACCTGCGGCCCGCCGAGAATGATCTGTGCGTGCGGCCTCGCCTGCCTGATGGCGTCCACAACGGACCGCACCAGGCCCATGTTCCATACGTAGCAGCTGAACGCGTACACGTCGGCGGCGAACCCGACCAGGTCACGGATGACATCGGTCCGGGATGCCCTGGCGACGTCCGTATACCGCTCGAACCGATACTCGCTGCGAATCAGTGGATCCGTCATGGCATACGCCTGAATGTAACCGGACGCCAGCGGTGTCATCCGTTCGAACACGGACAGCTCGACGAGCAGGACCTTCTTCAACTTTCTCTCCCTTCAAGGAGGTGGGCAGTCCGCAGGGCGACAGCCGGCAAGCTCGCAGGGGTCCGGCGGAACCCCGCGAACGTGAGCGGGTCGCCCGCATGACCGGCCTCAGTCTCGGAGCATTTCGGCGACCAGCAAGGCCAGCTCCAAGGCCTGCTCGACGTTGAGCCGGGGGTCGCACGCGGTCTCGTAGCGCCCGTGCAGATCGGCGTCGGAGATCTCCTGGGCACCGCCGAGGCATTCGGTGACGTCCTCGCCGGTGAGCTCGATGTGGATGCCGCCGGGGTGGGTGCCCAGGCGCCGGTGCACCTCGAAGAAGCCCTGCACCTCATCGACGATCCGGTCGAAGTGCCGGGTCTTGTACCCGGTCGAGGACTCGTGGGTGTTGCCGTGCATCGGATCGCATTGCCACACGACCGGATGGCCCACGTTCCTGACGGCCTGGACGAGCGGCGGCAGCACCCGGCGGATGTTGCCGTTGCCCATCCGGGAGATGAAGGTCAGCCGGCCGGGCTCACGCCTGGGGTCGAGCCGGCGTGCGTACTCCACAACCTGCTCCGGCGTGGTGGTCGGGCCGAGCTTCACCCCGATCGGGTTGGCCAGCAGCTCCGCGAACGCGATGTGCGCGCCGTCGAGCTGGCGGGTGCGCTCGCCGATCCACACGAAGTGCGCGGACAGGTCGTAGGGCGCGGCCCGGACACCGTCCAGACCGCCCGGTCGCAGCAGCGACCGCTCGTAGTCCAGTACCAGCGCCTCGTGGCTGGTGAACATCTCCGCCGAGTCGAGCTTGGCGTCAGCGACCCCGTACGCCGAGACGAACCGCATGCCGCGCCCGATCTCGGCGACCAGTGCCTCGTACCGGGCGCCGGCCGAGGATCGCCGTACGAACTCAATGTTTCCTTCGTGCAACCGGCGCAGCCCGGCCAGACCGCCGCCGGCGAGGCCGCGCACCAGGTTCAACGTGGCCGCCGAGTTCGCGTACGCGCGGATCATCCGGCTGGGATCCGGAATCCGCAGCTGTTTGAGCGGCTCACTGGAGTTGATCATGTCGCCGCAGTACACGGGCAACCCGTGGTTGTCGATCGGCTTGGAGCGTGGTTTCGCGTACTGGCCGGCCATCCGACCGATCTTGACGATCGGCAGGCTCGCCCCGTAGGCCAGCACCACGGCCATCTGCAGGATCACCCGCAGGGTGGCTTTGATGTGCGGCTCGGTGTTGAGCGCAAAGGTCTCCGCGCAGTCCCCGCCTTGCAGCAGGAACGCCTCCCCGCGGGCAACGGCGCCGAGTTGGTCGCGCAGCCGGTCGACCTCCTCGTGCACCACGATTGGTGGCGAGCTCTCCAGGATGCGGCCGACCTGCCGGGAGTTGTCCGGGTTCGGCCAGGCCGGCTGCTGCACCGCCGGCCAGGACAACGCTGCGGCCACCTGAGCCCGGACATCCGGCGGCAGCGGCTGCGGACCGTCGGCCGGTGAGACGTCCGTGATCCAGTCATATAATCGTAACTGCTCAGCGAAAAGAACCGAGTTCATGATCTCCCCCGTTGAGTCGGTCGTGTACTGGCGTTCGTCAGAACTCGGTGACCTCGCCCGGCCGGATCAGGAACTCGTGCCGGTCCAGGTCGCACATCCGGTAGCGCTTGGGCATGATCTGTCCGTCCAGCGCGTAGCCGGCCTTCCTCTCCCATTTGCCCAGCTCGAAGCTCGTGGTGATCTCCAGACGGGCCAACCCTTTCACGCTCTTGTACCCGTAGAGGCCGAAGTCGAGCAGCCGCAACGGGTAACCGCGCTCGAGCGGCAGCGGCTCGCCGTCGATGCGGGTGGCCAGGATGGCGCGCCGGTCGATCGCGTCACCGAGCGGAATCGTCGACTCGTAGACGCCCTTCTCGGGCGTGCCGATGCTGGTCTGCTTGAGATACAGGCCAGCTGTGCTGCCGTCCCAGCCGGCCAGGCGCAACACGTCGGCGAGCAGGTACCCACCCCAGAGCTCGCGAACGCTCCAGTTGCACACGCAGACATACCGGCGGGACTCCACCAAGGAGGGCACCTGTTCGAGGTCGACGAAGCTCAGCACCCGGTCGACACCGGCCGCACCGGTGATGGTCAACGACCAGGTGCCGATGTCCACAGCGGCTGGCGGCCCGTCCTGGTAATACCGCAACGAGGAGGGTTTCCGTCGTCGTCTGGTTGGGACGATCACGCTCATACGAGTGCTCCGTCACGAATGGGTCGAACACAGCGAAAACCGATGAGGTTGTCGCGCAGTTCGGGCGGATAGTGGTCCCGTGCGGTGCCACGCAGGTAGTCCTCGTCGTGCAGGCCGCACCCGCCCCGGACGACATGGCTGGCCTCCTCTTTCGAGGCGTACAACGGATCTCGGCCGGCCACCTGGTATCCGACGGTGTAGTTGTCCAGGCACCATTCGGCGAAGTTGCCGACCAGGTCGCGGACGCCGAACTCGCTGACGTTGCGGGGGTAACGGTCCGGCGGAGTCGGCCGGCGATCCAACTCCTCCGGGTCGCAGTCAGGCGCGTAGTTCGCCATGGACAGGTCGGGGGTGTCCTCCCCCCAGGGGTAGGTGTTGCCCGCGGTACCCCGGCAGGCAAGCTCCCACTGCGCCTCGGTCGGTAAAGTCTTGCCCTCCCACCTGGCGAACGCCAATGCCTCCCACCAGCTGACCCCGGTGACCGGAACATCCGGCACCGACCACACGGGATCGTCCCAGTAGTTGGGTTTGGTGATGTCCTCCCTGGCCACCCAGGCCCAGCCTGCGGGAGTCCACAGCGACGCGGTCCGGTAGCCGCCCGCCGCCACGAAGGCGGCGTACCGGGCATTCGTTACCGGAAGCTCGTCGATGCGGAAGGGACCCACCTCGACCTCCTGCACAGGTCCTTCATCGGGGGACAGCGTCGAACCCCGCCGAAAGACCGTCCCTGGCACCAGACATTCACGGACGGTGCTGACCTCAGGCATCTCTGGGCTCTTTCGGGGCTGGAAGGGTGGTCCTGGCCCAGGGTTGTCGGTCACCGGGCCGAGGACCCAAGTTTTCCTCGGGTGTGGACAGCCGCAGGCGTTCGTCCTCGCGGATCGGCACGAACACCGACCACAGCATGCGGATCGGACGGGTGGGCGAGATGAACTGCAACCCGTAGCGGCGGGCGGCCGGTTCGGTGGTCAGCGCGAGATCGGCACCGCCGGCCGCGACCTGCGCCGCGGCCGCGCTCGTCGAGGCGGCCGTTCCCACCGTGGAGACACCGTAGCCGGGCGGGATGAGCTGGTTGATCAAAGGGATCGGGGCGGGGTGGGTCACGATCGTGCACTGCAGCGGTAACGGGGACCGGCGCCGGGAGGCCAGCCCGTACAGCGGCGTGTCGAACACGAACGCCCGTTCCAGCGTCAGCCAGGGATCCATGTAGAACTCGCTGATCCCGTGATAGGCGTTCGCCACGAGCAGCCGGGTCGCGCGCCCGTCCGCGACCATGGCCCGTGCCTCCTCATATGAGGGACACAGGGTGAGCGTACCGTCACCGGCGAGGCCCAGTTCCTTGGCGAGATAGTGGCCCGCCATCTCACTGCTGGTCCCCGCCGGACCCAACGTCGCGATCACATCGGCGGGGACCGAGGCGCGTAATCGCACCTCCAACTGATCGCCACCGGCAGAGCGGTTAATAGTGAGTTGCACAGTGTCATTTGATACGGTCGACGCACTCTGTTTACCCACCGTTGTCTCCCCCGAACGGTACTCGGTCGCAGTCGGATTACGTTCATTGACAGTGAGTGACTACCCACATGGTCACCATCACTCTAGATAGACAAAGGCGACACGTCAACCGACTCCGAAAAGATGTTCGTTTGGCGATCAACAAGGGCTGAGACGAGACTCGTCCGATGACTTCGCCGATCTTCCGGGCTCGGTGACACACTGATCAACATCATGCCGATCAGGGACATCCAAAGCAGCGGACGCCGGTCTAATCAACTGATACGGTCACGGTCGGACACTAGTGAAAGGTCTCTACATGGCACGGATGAACCGGGCTGCCGCTACGCTTCCGCGGTCTGGAATTCGATCAATAATGGCACTGGCCGCATCTCTTCCGGAGACGATCAGGTTAGATATCGGTGACCCGGCTTTCGACAGCCCGGAGCATGTGGTGTGGGCGGCGAACGATGCAGCCTCCACCGGGCGCACGCACTACACCCCGAGCGCGGGTATTCCAGAGTTGCGGTCGAGACTGGCCGATAAGATCCTGGCCCGCAACGGCTATCGGACAACACCGGACCGGGTGATCGTCTCGCAGGGTGCGAGCCAGGGTCTCTTCACCGCGTTGACCGCCACCACGGAACCGGGTGACGAGGTGTTGTTGCCAAACCCCGCGTGGCCGAACTACCTGATGATGTCCCAGCTGTTGCGAATCAGGCCCCGAACGTACCAACTGACCCGGCGAACCGATTTCCTGCCGACAGTCGATCAACTGGCGTCTCTGGTCAGCCCCCATACGCGAGTCCTGCTCATAAATTCGCCGAGTAACCCCACCGGTACGCTCATCGACGCCGCGCGTATGCAGAAAATCGTCGACTTCGCCGAACAACACGATCTGTGGATAGTTTCAGACGAGTGCTACGACGAAATCGTCTTCGACGATTCCTTTATCAGCCCGGCGACGCTGAACACGGCGCGAGTGATCTCGGCTTACAGCTTCTCCAAGACCTATGCGATGACCGGCTGGCGAATCGGTTATCTGACGGCGCCGGAAACCATCAGCGGCGCCATAGCGAAATGTCAGGAATCCCTGCTCGCGTGTGTCAGCGAGCCAACCCAATGGGCCGCGCTGGCCGCTCTGACCGGTCCGCAGGATCAGGTGCGGCTCATGCGGGAAACCTATCGTTCGCGCTGCGCCGCGGCGCTCGACGCATTGCGGGACTCGCCATTGTTGCCGACCGAGCCCCGCGGCGCCTTCTACATCTGGCTGGACATTTCGGCGACCGGGTTGTCGGACCATGACTTCACGCTGCGGCTGCTGAAGGAGCACGGCGTGGCCGTGGCGCCGGGGAACGCGTTCGGGACGGCCGGCGCCGGATTCGTCCGACTCTCGCTCACGGCCGCCGATGCCGACGTCGCCGAGGGTGTGCGGCGCATCGTCAGGTTCGCCGCGGAGACGCTCACCTGAGCAGCGGCAGGCTTCCGGTCAACCGCTGCACCGGCTTGCGCGGGCCGTACAGGGCGACACCCAGGTAGCCGAGGTCGTCGTCGCCGGCGGCCTCCAACAGCCGGGCATAGTCGTCGTACGTCTTGGTGCGCTGCGCACAGTCGGTGAAATCGACCACCAGCAGCTCGCTGTTGTCGTCACTGGCAGCCGTGTTTCGGATCTGCTTCACCGTCGCGGCGCTCGCGGTCAGAATCGGGATGGGCACGGTGGTGATCCCGGTGTGCGTGCTGCCGTCCGCATCCTTGAGGTCGGGTCCGAGCACACCTTCGATGCGCCGGCCAAGGGTGAGCGTCAGCACCGCGGCCGTGTTGGCGGCCAGCCCCGGCGGTAGTGCTTCATCGACGACGATCGCGACCTTGTAGCTCTGCCCTGCTTGCGTCATGACGACGGTTCTGCCCTTTCCTTGCGTTGACTGGCAATATCGTGCCGAGACGTGATCATCACGCCGACGACCACGACGAGACCGCCGGCGATCTGCAACGGAGTGACCGCTTCGCGGAGGGTGACCACGGCTATGACAAGACCGAACAGCGGCACCAGGTTGAGCACGTTGACAGCCGCGCTGGGACTCAGCCGCTGAAGTCCCTTGGCGTACAACCCCAGTCCGAGAATAGAGCACAGCAGGATGAGACCGGTCAGTGCGGCCGCGGTCGTGCCCAGGTGGGTGAACGGACGCCACTCGTCCCGCTCGATCAACGCCAGCGGCAGGAACCCGATCGCGCCGGCCACGGACTGGTAGTACAGCACCGTCGGCGTCGGATACCGCGAGACCACATTGCGGGTGGCGAAGTTGTACAGCGCCCAGACAATCCCGCTCACCACCAGCAGCACGTCGCCGATCAGCCGGTTCGGACCGCTTGCCGGCGCATAGCTGACCACGAAGAAGACGCCGACGATCGCCAGCCCGATTCCGACCAGTCCCTGCGCCCCGGTGCGCCGACGATAGACGATCAGTTCCAGCAGCGCGGTCAGCGCGGGATAGGCGGCCACCAGCAGGGCCGCGTCGGATGCGGTGGCCAGATCGACGCCGACGTTCTCGATCGAGAAGTAGATGGTGATGCCGAGCAGCCCGCCGATCGCCAGCTGGCGGATGTCGGCCCTGGTCGGCCGCGGGTGCCGGCGAATCAGACGAACCCAGATTCCGAGCAGCAGGGCGGCCACAGTGAACCGGATCAAGCCGATCGTCAGCGGCGGCAGGTCGTCAAGAGTGATCTTGGTGAGCGTGTAGGAACTGCTCAGCACGAACGCGGCGAGCACCACGCTGGTCAGCGCGACCAGATCCGCGTTCGGCGAAACCACGCGTCGCCTACCGGTCGGGCGCTCGGCTGCCTCACCCGTGGAGATGTCGTGAGTGATGGCCGCAACGTCGCTGTCCACGGTGAAGTCCCCCTGAAGCGTTCCCTGTCTGTGGGTTCGACCAGACCCCGGCCAACCACTCGGAGATAAGTAACCATGAGGGTAGTCACTCCAACGGTAGTGTGCCAGACTTGTCAAGACATCACGGGTTGGGCCGCGCCGCGCCGCGCCCCTGCGGGAATCTGCAACCGAACGGGGGACGTGTGGATACCAGGTCGTGTCTGACCGAGATTCTGTCCGGCGGTCGCCAGGACGTGCACAATGATCTGCGGAAGCTCTTCGCCGCAGAGGTGTTCGACAACCGTTCCGGGTTGGGCGCGCGTGAAGCCGCCGAACTGATATACGAGCGACTCCGATTCCTGGCGGGACGCTTGGAGCCGGCCCGGCAGATCGTCGCCGACCCGTACCGGCTGTGTGCGATGCACGAGTGGGCGGTGCTGACCGACATCGGCCTGGCCGTGGCGATCACGGTGCACTACAACCTCTGCCTCGGCTCAATTCTTGCCCACGGCCAGGGTCGCGACGATCTGCTGCAGATCATTGCGGATTTGGAGGCAGTGAACACCGTAGGCGTTTTCCTGGCCACCGAGCTCGGCTATGGCAACAACCTGGTCAATCTGGAGACGGTGGCTTCGTTCGAAGCCGGCACCGGGGAGTTCGTCCTGCACACCCCCACCGCCCGAGCGCGGAAGTTCATGTCCGGCACAGCCCTTCCCGGGGTGGCCAAGACCGGTGTGGTGCTGGCCCGGCTTGTTGTCGAGGGTGAGGACCGTGGGGTCTTCCCGTTCCTGGTGCCGATTCGCGACGTCGACGGTATGCGCCCGGGCGTGACGAGCACCGCGCTTCCGGACAAACCGGCGCTGTTCACCGACAACGCGGTCACCTCCTTCGACGAGGTTCGCCTGCCCGGCTCCGCCCTCTTGGTCGCCGATGCGCTGCCGACTCGGAACTCGGACAGCGGCCTGGCAACGACCGCTCGGGAGCGGTTCCTCAAGTCGGCCGAACGGATACAGATCGGCAAGCTCTTCCTCGCCACCAGTAGCGCGGCCGCCGCCCGGGCGGCGACCACCATCGCCAGCAGGCATGGCCACCGCCGCCGAACCTTCGCCCCTGGGCATTCCGACGTCGCGGTGGTCTCCTACAGGAGTCATCAGAAGGCCCTGCTCGACGCGCTGTCCGACACCTACGGAATCACGTTGCTGACCAACGCCGCCAAGCGACTGTGCCAGACCTGGTGGCACGAACCCCGCTCGCCGCGCCGCGCGCTGATCCAGCGCCTGGCCGTGACCAAGGCGGTGGTGACCTGGACGGCGGGACAGGTGCTCATCGACTGCCGGGAACGTCTCGGCGCCCAGGGCATGTTCTCGGCCAACCGGATCGCGGACTTCGTGGTGTTCAACTGGATCACGGTGACCGGCGAGGGCGACAACGTCGTCGTGCTGGCCAAGACCGCCAGAGAGATGCTCGAGCTACGAGACTACGCGCCACCGGTGAGCCAGCCCGACCACCCGGTCGGACCGGACCTGCTCGACCCGCGACTGTGGCTGCACCTGTTCCGGGAACGTGAGCGCATTCGGCATCAGCGCTGCGCGGCACGCTGGCAGGATTCCCGGACCCGAAAGTCCGACCCGCTCGAGGCGTGGAACGAGTGCGTGAACGACGCACTGCGCTTCGGCGAAGCGCACGGCGCGCGGCTGCTGCTCGAGGAGTTCGTCAGCGCCGCCAGCAACACCCCGGACCCGCAGGCAAAGCACCTGTTGCACGGCCTCGGTGCCATCTACGCGCTGCGCCAGATATCCCAGGACGCCGCCTGGTTCGTCGCGGAGAAACTGCTGACGCCCGAGCAGTGCGGTGCGTTGCCCGACACGATGGAATCCTGCTACGCCGAGCTCGCGCCGATGCTGCCGTTGCTTGTCGAAGCCTTCGACATCCCGGACGACGTACTGCGGGCGCCCGCTGCCGCAGCCGGCGAACCGGCCACCGCGCTCGAACCATTCTGTTGACCCGACAGTTGCCGGCCCGACGATCGACTCCTGACGACCCGCGCCGACAGCAGGAACGCGAGGACCAGAAGACGCTTCGGGGTCTGCTGCTCTACGGCGCCGCGTTCGCGACGATGGGCACCGTCCGGACTGGCCTTCTGCGCCGTGCTCATGGCGAGGTGGGCGCTGCTGACCTCCTCGTGGGGCCATGGTGCACCGCCTGCCGCCGCCGAGGCGCTGCGCCGCTGCCCTGCGCAATTTGTCATGCCCATGACTTCGGGGCCAGCTCCATCACCGTTGGTCCACCCGGGAGCCGCGACGTCTCAGCCCGCGAAGTCCAGGAAGACGACACTCGCCATGGGGCCGGCGGTCGCCGCCGGTAGGGGGTCGTTGGGTTGTCCCCGGTCGGCTATGTGTGCCAGAGCATGTGGGCACGATCTGTCAGTACAGCCTGCACCTCGGCGAGCGCGTGCAGGATCGACTCCGCCTGGCGTTGCCGCGGGTCAGGAGTGGCCAACAGGGCCGGCGTGGGTGGCCTCGGCAGCGGTGGTTTCCCGAGGGGCCGGCTGGTACGTCACCCACTTCATGGTGACACTCGGACCGGGCCTTCAACTCCACACAGTGCGTGTGTTCGGGATCGTCAGAGCGACCTCACAAGCTCGTCAGCCAGCCTGACGTACCACGGACGTCAGGCTCTCACGCGCGTGCGTGAAACGTCTCGATGTCGGCCTTGAGATCAGCATCGAGTCCCCCGATCGAGTTGATGATTCGTTCGAGCATGGCCAGGTCGGCGGGGGTGCCCGCGCCAGTACGAAGTGGACACTTTCAGCTCCGCCACAAGCACGTCGCCGGGGTAGAAGTCGCCCTCAACCAAGGGTTTCGATTCCAGCAGCGCCAGCGCCGATATCCTGGCTCAGTTCGGGCTCGGTGAGGAACTCGACGCCGGCGGCGTGCATGCTGCTGAAATCTGGTTCCGCACACAACTGCTACGAGGCCGCTGAATAATCGGCGCGTCGTGCTTGGTGGGTGTCGGCTCGGCTGAGATGATCTTCGGGTGCAGGGTGTGGAGCGGGTGGATCGGGAGTTGCTGGACGCGCAGGCGCTGGTGGGTCATCTGGTGGCTGAGGGCAGCATGTTCGCGTTCTTGGCTGATCATCGCCAGGGTTTGTTTCCCGATGGTGAGTTTGAGGACCTGTTCCCGTCGGGTAAGGGTCGTCCGTCGATCCCGGCGTCGGTGATGGCTGCCATAGCGAGGGTCACGAAGAGCGCGGTCCGTTTCGGCGTCTGCATGTCTCACCCTCTGCCGCCGGCACATGTCCGCGATCGAATACCACGGGCACGATGCTCGGATGTCTACGGTAGAACGGTCTGACCGTTGGCGCGCTGGCGCTAGCACGACAGGCGGTTGTGGTCACCACGAAGGCGACCGGGCCGCGTGAGGCGTTGAGTTGATCGTGCTAAGCCACACTGTGCGGCGCTGCGTCGTCTGTGACGATGGAGCAGTGCGACCCACTATCCTCATCGTCGACGATCATGAGGGTTTCCGCGCCTCCGCCCGGGCCATGCTGGAGGCGGAGGGACTCAACGTGGTGGGCGAGGCAGCCGACGGGGCGGCGGCTGTCGATGCAGTCTGTGCGCTGCGGCCGCAGATCGTGTTACTCGACATCCAACTACCGGGAAGCGATGGGTTATCCGTGGCCGAGGTACTCGCCGAGTTGGCGGATCCGCCGGCAGTGGTGCTGATCTCAAGTCGTGATATGTCGGCCTACGGACCGCGCCTTCATCGTAGCCGGGCGAGGGGTTTTCTCACCAAGAGCGCGTTGTCCGGCGAGGCGATCGCCGATCTGGTCGGGTAGGGGTCGGATGCCGCGACTCGCGTTGCTGTTGTGGCCGGCCGCCATGGTGGTCGGACTGGCGGCAGAACGGGTTGGGTTCGGCTGGACTGATCTGCAGCACTGGGCCCCGGATCTGATCACTGGCTGGTCCTTGATCGCCGTCGGGTTGATCGCTTGGCAGTGTCGACCGGACAGCCGAGTGGGTGTGCTCGTCACGGTGATTGGCTTCAGCTGGTTTGTCGGGAACTTCGCGGTAACTGGTGTCGCCGGCGTTGACTGGTTAGCGCGGCAGGCAGTGTTTGTTCACCGAGGGCCGCTGGTGCATCTCCTGTGTCCGTGGCCATGAGAAAGTCCCCGTGTGTGGCCGATTCGAGGTCCTCGCTGGTGGCCAGGTGAAAGTCCCCGGTTCTTCGTTCGTCGTGTCGTTCGGGAGCGTGAGGCCTGGGCGGTGACGGTGGCGGTGCCAACCAGTCACCGCACCGCCCAGGAGCTTCCATTGAAGTCTGCGAGAGAGCGAATGGACATCATTGCCGCCTATCGGGAGGTGGGCACCTACCGTGGCGCCGCGGAGATCACGGGGACGACCTCGAAGACGGTCAAGCGGGTGATCGAGCGTCACGAGTCCGGCGACGGGCCGGTGGTGCGTGCGCTGCGGGAGCGTAACTTCGACGGTGTGGCCGGGTTGGTCGCCGAGCGGGTGGCCAAGACGCAGGGCCGGATCTCGGCCAAGCGGTTACTGCCGGCGGCCCGGGCCGCGGGTTATGCGGGGTCGCCGCGGAACTTCCGGCGTCTGGTCGCCGAGGAGAAGTGCTTGTGGCGCAAGGGGAATCATCGTGGTCGCCGTCCGGCGGTGTGGTTACCCGGCGAGTACCTGGTGATCGATTGGGGCAGCCTTGCGGGGTTGCACGTGTTCTGCGCGGTGCTGGCATGGTGCCGGGTCCGGTTCGTGCGCTTCGCCGCGCGCCGAGGTGGGTGAGGTGGGCGCGGAGGAATTCGACGGGGTGGGTGCCGGGGGGGTGATACCGGTGATCAGGGCGTCGGCGGTGGCGATCTCGAGGGTGGACATGCCGGGCAGCGCGGGCGCGTCGAGGCCAACCGCGATGCCGGGGAGGTGGCCGGGCCGGTCCCGGGCGGCAGCGCCTGCCGCCCACAGCGCCTGCCGCCGGTCCGGGCCGAGCTGATCGAACACGCCGGCCGTGGCCAAGGACTCGAGTTGGGGTTGGGTGAGAGAGGTGCGGCGACCGAGGTCCCCGATGCTGGTGAACGGCCCGCCAGTATCGCGGGCGGCGACGATCTGCTCCGCGGCTGTGTCGCCGACATTGGCGATGGTGGCCAGGCCGAGGCGGATGGCGTGGCCGCCGGTGTTTCGGGGCCGGGTTCGAGGGTGGCGTGGGCGAGGCTGCGGTTGATGTCCGGCCGGCGGGTGGCCACTCCGTGTCGGCGGGCGTCGGCGACGAGAGATTGCGGGGAGTAGAAGCCCATCGGCTGGGCGCGCAGCAGCCCGGCGGTGAACGCCGCCGGGTGATTGGCCGTGGCATCGTGATTTGGCCCCGGTTCGGCACCGTTAGCGGGCCCCACCGATCGGGCGAATTCCTGCTCGTGGTGTGCGAGTCGGTGGGTTGAGCTGAGGGTCCTGGGTGGACAGTGCCGGTGAGGGGCCGTCCGCGTGGGAGCCGGAATGGTGTCCAGGGTGGAGTTGTTCGCGCTGATCCGGCGGGATGCCCGGGTGGAGGGGTTGTCGGTCCGGGCGTTGGCTGACCGGCATGGAGTGCATCGCCGGACGGTGCGTCAGGCGCTGGGGTCGGCGGTGCCGCCAGCACGGAAGACGCCGGTCCGGCCATCGCCGGTGACTGGTCCGCTGGGTGAGGCGATGGACGAGATGCTGCGGGCGGATCTGGATGCGCCGCGTAAGCAGCGGCATACCGCGCACCGGATTTGGGAGCGGCTGGTCGACGAGCATGACGCGACGATCGCCTATCGCACGGTGTCGAAGTATGTCGCGAGGCGGCGGCCGGAGATCTTGCTGGAGGCGCGGAACCGGGCGGGTGTGATGGACGGATTTGTTCCGCAGACACATCTTCCGGGGCAGGACGCCGAGGTCGACTTCGCCGAGGTCTGGGTGAACGTCGGTGGTGCCGACACCAAGTGCTTCCTCTTCACGTTGCGAATGTCGTTCTCTGGCAAGGCAATCCACCGCGTCTACTCGTCACAGGGACAGGAGGCGTTCTTCGCCGGTCATGTCGCTGCTTTCACCGAGCTGGGCGGCGTCCCGGCTGGCGAGATCCGTTACGACAACCTCTCCTCAGCGGTCCGGCGGGTCTGCTTTGGACGGTCACGGGTGGAAACGGATCGATGGGTCTTGTTCAAGTCTGCGTATGGAATCACGAGTTTCTATTGCATGCCAGGAAAAGAGGGCGCCCACGAGAAGGGTGGCGTCGAGGGTGAGGGTGGCCGGTTCCGGCGTCGCTGGTTCGTGCCAGTCCCGAAGATCGCCGATATTTCCGGGCTGGCCGGCATCAACGACAAGCTCGCTGCGGCGGATCTGGCCGAGAATTCCCGTCATATTGACCACCGCACCAGCACGATCGGGGAGGACTTCGCGTTGGAGGCGCCGCTGCTGGCGTCGTTGCCGGTGGAGGAGTTCGACATCGCGCTGACCACGACACCCCGGGTCGACCGCTACGCCAGGATCACCGTCCGGCAAGCGCTCTACTCGGTGCCCGCCCGGCTGATCGGGCAGACGGTCCGGGCGAAGCTCGACGCGGAAGAACTGGTGGTGCTGCACGGCTCCACGGAGGTCGCCCGGCATCCCCGGTTGACCACCAAGGGCGGGCAGCACCTGGTGCTGGATCATTACCTGGAGGTGCTGGCAGGCAAGCCCGGCGCGCTGCGCGGGGCGACCGCGCTGGTCCACGCGCGGCAGAAGGGCTGGTTCACCGCCACCCACGACGCGTTCTGGGCCGCAGCGCGGGCCAAACACGGCGACCAGGCCGGAACCCGGCTGCTGATCGAGGTTCTGCTGCTGCACCGGCGGATGGCTCATGCGCACGTGATCGCCGGGATCCGCGTCACGCTCGAGGCCGGGTCGGTTTCACCGGACGTGGTGGCGATCGAGGCCCGCAAACACGCCGCCGCGGCCGGCGAACCCAGCGCCGAGCTGCCACGGCCGCAGCGCAGCCGCAGCAAGATCGTGTCACTGCCCGAACGCCGCCGCGCCGCCGAACTGCCGCCGGACCCCCGTCCCGCACCGTCGATCGACGCCTACGACCAGCTGCTGCGCAACACTCCGAAGAAGGGGAACGCGTCATGACCCGCACCACCGCCCGCGGCCGGGATCAGATCACCGAGGAAGCCGCCGACGCCGCGATCGAGCAGGCTTGCCGGATCCTGCGGCTGCCCACGATCCGCGACCGGTTCGGCGACCAGGCCGCCGCCGCGGCCCGGCAGCAGGCCACCTACAAGAGTTTCCTGTCCGAGCTGCTGTTCATCGAGTGCGAGGACCGCGAGGTCCGCCGCAAGGCCCGTCTGGTCAAGCAAGCTGCTTTTCCTCGCACGAAACGCATCGAGGACTTCGACTTCGCCGCGAACCCGAACGTCCCGCCCGCACTCGTGCACACCCTCGCCAAGGGCGCCTGGATCCGCGCGGGGCAGCCGGTCTGCCTGATCGGGGACTCCGGCACCGGCAAGTCTCACCTGCTGATCGGGCTCGGCACCGCCGCGGCGGAGGCCGGGTTCAAGGTCCGCTACGTCACTGCCGCCGCGCTGGTCAACGAGCTTGTCGAGGCCGCCGATGACAAGCACCTGTCCAAGACCATCGCCCGCTACGGCCGCGTCGATCTCCTTTGCCTCGATGAGCTGGGCTATCTCGAGCTGGACCGCCGCGGCGCGGAGCTGCTGTTCCAGGTGTTCACCGAGCGGGAAGAACGTTCCAGCATCGCGATCGCGAGCAACTCGGCGTTCAGTGAGTGGGCTCGCACCTTCACCGATCCGCGGCTCTGCGCCGCGATTGTCGATCGCTTGACGTTCGACGCGTCCATCATCGAGACCGGCACCGAGTCGTTCCGGTTGCGCACCACCAAACGCCGCCGCAGCAGCACCCGGAC
>NZ_DASYTH010000052.1:0-13076 GCF_036002505.1 Actinophytocola sp.
TCTCGCCCAGCGCGCCTCCCAGGCTCCCCCACAACTCGGCGAGCCGGCCGGCCGGCAGTTCCTCCTCGCGCAGGGCCGCACGGATTCCGGCCAGCGCGACCCGCTGTTGCGCCGTCGTCGGAACGTGGGTCGACGGGAACACCGGGTCCGGCACCGTCAACTCGGGGAACAGTTCCTGCTCCATGTCTACCCAAGCGTCGAGCCGTTCGGGGTACCAGCCCGGCCGCTCGGTCGGCGCCGGCAGCCACGTGGTCGCGGCGAACAGCTGCGCCACGAGGATCCGCTCGGCCGGCGTCAGCGGCAACAGGTCCACGAACTGGCGCAGCGCGGCCAGGTCCCGTTCGTCGTTCCCACCGTCCATCTGGTCGAGCGTGTGGTGGGTGCCCAGCGGCTGGCCCTGCGCCAGCATCTCGTCCAGCCGCTCGTCGAGGGCGGGGTCGAGCGCGGCGGTGAACATCGCCCGGAACAGCACGACCCGGATCTGCCAGATGGTGAGCTCCAGGTTCCCGGTGGGCGTGCGGACCTCCACGTGGTCGGTCGGCTCGCCCACGACATAACGGAAGTTGAGCGCGTGGTACTTCTCCAGCTGCAGCCGGTGCAGGCGCTCGACGGTGGTGATGCTGGCGTAGCCGCTGGCCGGGATCGAATTCGGCCACGCAAACTCGGTGCGCCGCTCGTGCGACCCCGTCGGGTCGTTGGACAGCCGGTACACCACGTCCTCATTGGCCTTGAACAACCGGAGCAGCCGGGCGTGGGCACTGATGTAGCCCGGCGCCGCCGAGGTGCCGAAGTGGATGTGCCCGCCGGTTGTCTCGTCGACGCTCCCGCCGTAATGGCGCAGCACTCCCAGCCCCATGTCGACCTCTGCCCAGTGCTCCGGCGCGCCGAGGAGGATCCACGAAATGAGCTCGCCGCCCCCGACTGTGGCATCGGTGGCGAACAGCCATTTGCCCTCGGTCCAGTACCTCGCCGGGTCCTGCCGCACGCGCCTCATGGGCGCCTGGTGCGGGACGCTGGTCAGCTTGTACTTCACGTACAGCTCGTCGGCAATGTTCTGGAGGTTTCGCTCGATTATTTCCTCGCGATCGAGTGGGTCCTCGTCTCCCTCCTCCACGTAGGGCTCGTAGAACGGCTCGTCCTCGTCGGCGTTGTCGTCCTCCTCGTGCTCCTCGTGCCCATGCGTCGGGTCGGGCGCTGCCGTGTAGGTGGGGTAAGTCACGAGCGGCGTTTCGGGCTCCACCAACGCCACGTCTGACCCAAAGGTGAACTCGATCTCCGTGCGGAAGCCTGGCGGGTTCTCGTCGTCCTCGGCGAGCTTCGGCAGCGGTGGCGGCCCGCCGTCGGGATACGGGTCGACCTTGCGGTCGCCCCGCTGTCTGGCAGCCCGGAATGCCTCGCCCAGGTAGTCGCGGGGCGGCGTGGGTGGCGCGGGGATCGGGTCGGCCTGGCGGAGGCGGATGTGGCGGATCCCGGTCGTAGGGTCGAGCCGGTTGTCGAGGACCTCGTACTCCACGTCGGGGTCGAGGACGATGACGTCGCGGCCGGTGTCGGGGCGCGACAGCAGGACGCCGGCATCTCGGCCCCTGCGGGTGCTGACCTGGAACCGGACCGTGGTGCCCTCGTCGGCCTCGGCCGGCCGCGCGGCCGTGCCGAACCAGACCCCGGGGCGCAACCGGCGGCCCCGAACGTAGGCCGCCAACTGCTGCTCGGTCAGAGTCGCGTCGTAGTAGACCTCGCCGGTGAACCGCCGTAGCCAGCCCAGCCCGCGGCCGATCCGGCGGGTGATCTCGTGCTGGGGGTCGGTGGCCAGTTCGCGCAGCCGGCCGCGGTTGTCGGCGGCGGCGAGCACGGTCGCTACGGCCCGCCGCCGCACGGCGGTGGCGGTGGGGAAGATCCGTTTGGCCAGATCGAGGTAGCGGCCGAATCCGTCGCCGTAAACCTCGGGTGGGTAGTCCGTGGTGGTCGTCTCGGCGGTTGTCTCGTCGGCCGGGGGGCGGGGGACGGCGATCACCGCGGCAGCCGCCTCCACGCGCAGTGCGGCGAGCCCACGCAGCACCTCGATGGTCGTGCCCGCCGTCGCGGCGGTGAAGGCGGCCCCGGGGCCCGGTGGCGGCCCGAGCTGGGTGCGTAGCGTCGCCAGGCGTCCGCGCAGCTCCGCGGGATCACCGCCGCGGCGGGCGAGCTCGTCGAGTAAGGCGGCGACATCGCCCAGCCCATCGGTGGCCCGGCGGCGTAAAGCCGTTCGGGCTGTCTGGACCAGCTGCCCGGCTCGGCGGCGCACCGTCTCCAGCGCCGCGAGCCGGGCCGCGTCGGCAGACAGCCAGACTCGTTCGGTATGGCGGGCCAGGTTGCGAGCCAGCTCGTCGCGCGCCGCGGCAATCGCGTCGCGAGCGTCACCGTCGAGGGCTCGCACGGCGAGGTCGAGAACGCGGCGGGCGGCGGTCACCTCCGCCGTGATGGCGCGGGCCCGGTCGCGGGCGGCACGCACGTCGGTCCGCCATTGGGCCCTGATGTCGTCGAGGGTGACCCCACCGGAGTTCTTGGTGGTCTTGGCCCGGTCGGCGAGCCGGCGCAGGTGATCACGTTCGGTTTGGGTCGGTAGGTAGTCGGCGGCGGCGTCGGTCACCCACCGGATCACCCGATCCACGTCGGCTTCGGTGACGTTGTCCCCGATCGTCGGGTCGGCCGTGCGGATCGCGTCGGCCAACCGCCGGACCGACTCGAGCAACGGGAGGGTCAGCGGCCCGCCGCCGGTGATCTCCACGGCGAGCCGGCCGGTGTTGCCCAGCCGGCGGACGTAGCGGACCGGTTGGGTAATGCTCAGGCCCTTGACGGTGTCCTGGTTGCCGATCCCGACCTGCCGGCCCAGCCCGACCAGCCCGACGCCGCGGACCGCCGCCAGCTGGTTCAGCTCCAGCCAGGCCATCGCATGCGCGAACCCGAACGCCGCGCCCCGCGGCAGGTCGAACTTCCCGGCCGCCGGTCCGGCCGCGATCGCCACGATGTCGGCGCGGACGCCGTCGAGCTGCGCCCGCACCGCGGCCACGGCCGCCCGGAACTGCCGCATCCACTGCTCGTGGTCGGTGTCGGCCCGAACGGCGCTGGCCTGCAGGGCGCGCAGCGGATCCAGGGGCAGGGTCCGAGCAGGCCCGCCCCGACGGGTCGAGACGCCCAGTTCGGCGGCGAACCGGCGGCCCAACTCCCCAGCCGGCCCGAACCGGGCCAGCGCCGCCCCGACCACCGCGCTGCGGAATCGCGCCCGGACCTCGCCGACGGCGACACCGCCGCGGCGGGCCCGCGCAGACACCGTGTTGAGCAGACCGTCGAGCTGCGCAGGCTCGAGCCCAGCCAGGTCGGCCTGCGCATTGAGCCGGCGCACCTCGGCCAGCACCGCGTCGTGGGCCTGGGTGACCAGGGCTGCGAACCGGGCCGGCAGTGCCGCGATCCGCGCCGCCAGCTCGCCCGTCACGGCACCGCCGGCCACCGCGTCGGCGATCGCCTGGATCTCGCCGGTCAACGTCTCCGCCGCGGTGGTGAGCGGCCACGCCAGCGGGCGGGCCGCCGATAGGTCACGCAGCCCGGTGCGGATCCGTTGCATGCGGTCCCATTGCGCCTGGTGGCGGCGCAGCATCTCGTCGACCACGAGGGTGGCCAGGCTCACCCGCCCGCCGCCGTCGGCCAACCGCTGTGCCCGGTCAGCGAGCTCGCGTAGCCGCGCCGCCGCGGCGGGCGCCGGCCTGGTCACCGACCGCGCCGGATCGGTCACCTGGTCGATCCGCTCGGCGAACTCCATCAGATCGGCGAAGGTGGCCCGGGCCGGATCCAGCCCTGCCGCCGCGATCAACCTCTGCACCCGGCGCACCTGCCGGACGGTGACCATGACCCGCCGGCCGGCCGGTGTCGCGGTCGACTCGACGAACACCTCACGCGTGAGCGCGACCAGATTGCCCGCCGTGCGCGGATCGATGGCCGCGATGTCACCCGTCAGACCGAACTCGCGGCCCAGCGCGCGCAGGTCCGCATGGGTCGCGCTCGCGTCGCCCGTCGGTGGGTACGCCAGCCGGGAAAGGTTCTCCGCGACCAGCATCGGGTCGTTGACCTCCAGCTCGCCCGCCGTCTCCGGCAACTCCGCCTCCGCGGCGGCGAACGCCTCCCGGACCACGTCCGCGATCAACTCGGTCAACCCATGTAACCGGCGGATCACCTGCAGGTGCTCGGCAAGGTCCAGGCCGGCCGTCCCGGCCGTATCCATCGCCGTGCCCAGCGCGGCGTCCAGCTGACGCAGCCGGGCCTGGAAACCGGCCCAGCGCGCCGCCGGCAGGTTCCCGATCGCCTTCTCCAACACGGTGCTAAGCGCCGCCACCTCCGATTCGGCCTGCTCGGCGTGGCTGACCCGGATCGAGGTACGGAACCCGTCGACCGTCGCCACGCCACCACCGGCGACATGGTCGGCCACCGCGTTGACCAACGCCCGCGCCGCGTGATCCGGCAAGGCAATCACCGGATCGTGGCGGGACTCCGCAGCAAAATCGAGTAGATCCTCCGCCCGCATGTCGCGCCGCAGCCGCTCCCGCCGCGCCAGCGGCGCGGCGGCCAGCACCAGCTCCGCAGCCACGCGCACGTCACGCAACTGCCCGACCGTCAGACCAGAACCGTACAACTGCCGGCCCAGCCGGCCCAGATTGTCCAGCCACACCACATCGAACCGGCCGTCCACACCCCGGACCAAGCCGATCTCGCCGGCAATCCGATCCAACCCCAGCTGGGACAGCGGGCCCCCGAGAAGGCCCTGCAGCACCTCACGCGTAGCCGGATCCGCGGCAGGCACCGGGTCGGCAGGAATGATCCCCAGCCGGTCCCGCAGCTTCTCGACGGTCAATGGCCCCTTCACCGCGCCCGCCGCTGTTGCGAGCTCCCGTATCGCGGCGGCGTCCATATCGTCGCCGGTGTCGTGGACCTCCTGCGCCAACGCGACCAGGTCAGCCCACCGAGCCCCACCGGCCAGCGCGATCAGCCGGACCATGACCTTCAACTGCGGCACGGTCACGTTACCCGGTCCGCCCGGGACGATGTGCGCCCGGCGGGTCGCCGCCACCACCGCGACCAGCCGGCCCACGTGAACGTGACCGCCCGCGGCGACCTCTAGCGGCAGCCCGATCGCCTGCCCTAACCGGTCCAGGCTGCCCTGGTCGAACGCCCCGCCGGTCTGGTTGGCGACGTTGGCGCGCACCGCGTCGGCCGTGCCGGGTGGGATCTGGTCCAGGCCGCCCAGCAGGGTGCGCAGCGCGTCCCTGGTCAGCGGCCCGAGCACCGCCGCGGCCGCACCGGCCAGCTCACGCAGCGACGCCCGGCCCACCGGTGCCTTGGGCGCTAGGCCGAGCAGCTCGCGGGCCAGCACCCGCAGCCCGTCCATGCTGCGCTGCGCGGGAGGCAGCAAGCTCGCCAGCCGGTACACACCGACGAGCTCGACGAGGCCGATCACCTCGTCCGGCCGGCGCCAGTCGAGATAGATCCCCCTGGCCAGCCGGACCGCGGCGTGCAGCAGCGCGTAGTCGCATTGTATGTGGGCGCCGGCGAGCAGCTCGACCAGCCGGTCCGCCCGGAGCGCATCGTCGCCGAACCGGCGGGCCAGCGCGCTGATGTCCCGGCGGACCAGCTCGGGGTCGGCCAGCCCGGTCAGCCCGATCACCGGCTGGATCCCGGCCGCCAACTGCGTGCGCCGCACTAGCGCCCGCAACCCCTCACGCACGGTCAGCAGGCCCTGCATCGCAGCCCCGTGCGCCGCCAGATCCAGCAGGTGCCCACCGCCTGGCAGCGTCACGGTCAACTCCTGGTACAGCTGGTTCCACTCGGTCCGCGCATTGGCCGCCGCCTCCGCGTCGGTCTCGGCCAGTCTGGCCACCGCCGCGGTGAACCGCTTCCGCAGCCGGTCCACGATGTCCTGCGCGGACCGCGAAACCAGTTGCCGGGCCGCCTCCCGGAGCCGGCCGGCGGTCAGCGGCCCCAACGCCGCGGCCCGCCCCACCGCCAGGAACAGCTGCCGTAGGTCGCGGGCCGACGGTTCGTACCCCGCAGTCACATCGAAGGACACCCGGTAGATGCGCTGCGCGCCCCGCCGCAGCGCCGCCGGATCGGCGCCGAGCTCGGGCTGCACGCCGCGGATGTAGTCGGCCAGCGCCAGCGCCGCGCGCAGCTCGGCAACGTCGACGTCGTGCTCGTGGATCGCCCGGGCGAACTCCAGCCCGGCGGTCAGCCGGGGCACGTCCACCTCGCCGTCCTGGCCGAGGTCGGCCCACAACCCCGCCAGCCCGGCCGCGTCCAGCGGCCCTTCGGTCAACATGGCCAGGTTCCCCCACACCAACGGACCGGCGTCGAACAGGACCAGCGCCGCGGTCAACCCGAGCGTCGCCCCCACCGCCAGCGGCGGAACGGGCGCGGGCGCCGGTGCAGGCACGGGTGGGACCGGCACCGTGGCCGGGCCAGGTGTAGGGACAGGGGCAGGGACAGGGGCCGGGCCGGTCCAGATGACCGGTTCGGGTAGCGGCGGCACCTGCCCTTCGTCGAGGACGTCGGCGAGCAGCCGGCCCAGGTGCGCGCGCACGTCCTGCACGGCGGCGACCAGCAGGGTGAACGGCGCCACCTCCTCCAGCCGCGGCTGTAGACCCTTGCGCAGCAGGACCGCGGCGGAGTCCTCGTCGGCCAACTGCGCCCAGTTCTCCAATTCCTGGACGGCGGTCTCGATCTCCGCGCGCCGCTCCTGCTGCCCGGGCAGTGCGGTCAACGCCAACAACGCGGTCTCGACGGCCGCTCGCAACGCGTCCTGCTCGGCGAGGACCCCCGCCAGCAGCCCCAACGCCGCCAGCGGATCGGTGTCCGGGCCGACCAGCGTCACCGCCCCCGGCGCCCGCGGCGCGTCGGTGGGCACCGCCGCCAGGAAATGCCCCAACGGCCGGGTCACCCGCACCAGGTACACCGGCTCCCGGACCGCCTGCACCTCGGCAGTGGCCAGGTAGTTGACCGTGCCGTCCTCGTTGACCACCCCGAGGTTCAACCCGAACAACCGGGTCGCCAGCGACGCCACCGCCTCGCCGGCTTCCCCGGCCCACTCCCCCATCGTGGACAACGTCGCGTACACCGCGTCCGGAGTGGTCTGACCCGGCTGGTTGCCGATCCCGAACTCCGCGTAAAACCCGGGGTTGTCGATGTAGTCCGCGGCGAAGAAATCGGCCAGCGCCTCCCGCACCGCTCGAATGGTCACCGCCTCGGGCAACACCCCGAGGAAATCGGCCAGCTCCTGGCGGGCCACCCCGATCAAACCCTCGTAGAAGCAGTTCCCGGTCGGCCCGGTCTGCCGCGGCATCCGCCACTCCAACGCCACCAACGTCTCCAGCTGCGCCCGGGTCGGCAGGTACCGCCCGCCACCGCCCGAGGACATTCCCGGCCCCCACCGGTAGGCGGCAGTGAGCGTGCCGGCAGGTTGGTTGACCGTGGTCCGCAGCCGCGGCGGCGCCTGCTGCGTCAACACCGTTACCAGGTCCGAGCCGTACTCGACCTTCTCCACCGGCAGGAAATGCGCGCCGTCCCGCTGCGTCCGCACCATCCAAACCGGCGTCCCAGTCGTGGCGTCACCAGCCAGCGACAAACCTGGCTGCGGGTCCGGGTCGGCTGCTGTCGGAGCGGCTTCCTCCTCCACGACTGTCAGCGACATCCCGAAACACTCCGCGGCCAGCACCGGCACCAGATCGGACTCGTGCAGCGGCCACCCCCCCATGGTCGCGATCTGCGCGCGCACCGCGTCCACACCCCCCGCGTTGGCCGCCGCCGTGTCCCAGATCTGGTCCCGGTTCGGATCGGCCATCCGCGCCGTGAAGAAATCAGCCAACGCCTGCCGCGCATCGGCTATACCCGGCTGGCCCACCCCGGTGACCGCAGCCACCTTAGGCCCGGCCACCCGCAACAACGCCGCGAAGAACGAGTCGTTCCCGCCATCGCCCCCACCGACGGGCGTCACCAGCTGCCAGCCGGACCGGTCCAGTTCCAGATGCTGCTTGTCCGACAGCGTGGCAGGCGGCCGATCCTGGCCCGGCGGCCGGTGCGGCACCATGTCGCCGGGGGTCAACACCCACGTCCCCCCGGTGACTCGCGGATGCCCGGACGCGGTGAAGCCCAGCGCGGCGGTGGTCGACCGCACCCCCGGCTGCTGCACCACGTCATCCTTGGCGCCCCACATGTCCACGCCCTTGCCCAACCCGGCCAGCGCGCCCAACGCCGTCGAGGTCTCCCGCGACAGCGACGTGCCCGTCGCCACGCTCACCCGCCCGCCCCGGCAGACCGCCAACACGATCGGCGGCATTCCCGCCGCCACCCACCCGGTCCTCTCGTGGATCACCCGGGCGAACTCGGCCCCGGTCAACTCCCGGCCATCGACCTTGACGCGCGACCCGTCATCGCTCACATGCGCCGCGACCACGTAGACGTTCGCGAACGTCGGAATCGCTGCCACCGCGTCCAACAGGACCTGCGGGTCCTCGCCCAGCGCGCCGAAGTAGTGCCCCAACCTATCTGGCAATGCGCCCGACACCAGGGCACGGCCGTCGCGCAGGAAGCCGGCGAGCTCGTCGATCTGCCCGGCGCCGGGCTGGCGCTGCCCGGTGACCTCCCGAGCCAGCCAATCGAGGTCCACCGCCAGACCGGCGTCGACCGCCAGCTTGGCCAGCATCACCACCTGCGCGGCGTACAAGTCGAACGCGTCGGCGCCGAGGGGCGGCCCCGCCACGACGCCCCTGGCCGCCGCGTCCGCGTCGGTCCACGGGATGCCCGCGCCGGTCAGCCGCGCCGCCACCCGCAGCACCGCCCACGCAGACGCGCTGCCGAACACCTCGGCGGCGATCTGGCGCGCGTCGGCGATCTCGTCGGTCTCCTCGGCAGCCAGCCCCTTCTCGATCACCTCGAAGTGCAGCGCCGTGTCGGGCGCGAGCGACGCTGGCACACCGGCGCCGTCAAGCAGCGCCAGCAACTCGGCCTGCTGCGCCGGGGTCGGCGGGCCGTCGTCACCGGCCAGCTCCGCGGCCAGCCACCCCACGTCCAGAACCAAACCGGCGTCGAGCGCAATCCTGCCCAGCATCACCACTTGCGCTTCGTACAATGCCAGCGGGTCGGCGTCTCCCGGCGGGCTGGTCACCACACCGCGCGCCTCAGCGTCCGCGTCGGTCCACCGGATCCCTGCCCTGGTTAGCGCCGCGCCCGCCTGCAGCACCGGCCATATCCCGGTCAAGTTCTCGCCCACCTGCAGGGCGATCTGCCGGGCGTCGGCCGGCTGGCCGGCCGCCTCCGCGGTTAGACCCAGCTCGATCACCCAATCGCCGACCGGGCGCCCGTCGACCAGCGTCACGACCGGCCGAACTCGACGCTCTTCCGGTGAATACACCTCCGGCGGGACGACCGCGACGCCTTTCGCGCGCAACGTCCTTCGGATCAGCGACTCGTAGTAGTGATTAGTCGTCTGGTAGACCGTCCGGCTGATCGCCTTCGAATCGACCGGCTGGGTGAGCTCGCCGGCGATCTCGACGATCTTGGCTTGGATTCCTGGGCTGATCTTGACGCCGGCCGTCGACTGTACGTAGTCGATGCCGGCGGTATCCAACCACTCCCTCACCCAGGCGAGCTGGGTCGGGGTCGGCTTGCCGCTCGGGACCCGGAACACCCGCAGCGTGACATCGGTCAGCACGACCGGCTGACCGTCGGCGATCCGCTCGCGGGCCACTAACTGCGCATACGCCCGCATGAGCTTCTCGGCGTCCACGGTCAACTTACGACCAGGACCGTCATATACAGGAGTGTCGGCCGCCACCAACCTCTCCTCGTAGGATCTCGTGTCCGGGCCGCCGGCACCATCTGGCGAGTTCGCACCGTCGGCGTTGGTGCCGTCGTCCAGGTACGAGTCGGAGTCGGAGTCGAGGTCTGTGTCGGCATCGCTGCCGTCGGTGTCGCTGCCTCGCCACCGGTAGCTGACCGCGAGCGGCCCGGGCGGCTGGAAAACCGCGGTCCGCAGCCGTTGGGGGGCTTGGATGGTCAGCGCTGTGACCAGGTCGTTGCCGAACAGTGTCAGCTCCGCCGGGATGAAATGCTCCCCGCCAAAACGGGTGCGCACCATCCATATCGTCTCTCCCGTGGCCATCGTCTGCGGCGAGCCGACCGGCAACAGGTAGGGCTGGGGGTTCGGGTTGTTCCGCGTCGGCTCTGCATGCTCGATCATCCACAGCGCCACGCCGAACAGGTCTGCGGCCAGCAGCGGCACCAGGTCAGCGGCGTTGCCCAGGTCCGCGCCTACGGTCCGGATCTCCCGCGCCACCTGGACGAGCCCGCCGCTGGCCTGGACGGCCTGGCCCAGCGTCGAGTTCGGGCCCTCGAGCCGGTATCGGGCAATGAGGTAATCGGCCACCGCGTTACGCATGTCCGCGATGCCGATCGGCTGCCCGGCCGGGAGGATCGGCTGCAGCATCGCCTCGACCTGCGGCCCGGCCAGCCGGTCGAACGACGCGAAGAAGCAGTCGCCGCGTTGCGCGCCCGGCATCGGCGCCTGCCGCACCTGCTGCAGACCCATCGCGGCCATCAGCGCGTACTGCCCGTCCGACGGCGTCCGTCGGGCGCGCGGCTGCCCGGGCCGGCGGTGCGGCACCGCGTCCGCCGACGCCAGTCGGATCCCGCCGCCCCCCTGAGTCAGGTCGAGCTGCGGCTGCCCGTTGCGGAGGAACGTGGTCGCCGCGGACAGCGCGGCGCCGTGCGGGGCCACCTGCCAACCGTCGCCCTCCGGGGCGAACACGTCCGCCCCGTTCAAGGCCGCGCCGAATTGCCCCGACAACGAGCCCCCGGCCAGGAACAGGCGACCGGCCTGACAGCCCCACAACACCAGCGGCGGACGGCCCTGGGCGATCCAGTTCGACTCACGTTCGAACCGCCTGGCGAACTGCTGCATCGGCATCGGCTGGCCGTCGATCAGCACCGCCTGGCCGCCTGGCGCGACATGCACCGCGACCATGTAGATGCCGAGGAACTCCGGCAACGCCGCAACCGCCGCCGCCAGTTGCGCCTGATCCTCCCCAAGATGACCGAAGAACCAACCCCTGTTGTTCGCCATTGGGCCGGACGGGCCGCGTCGAACCTGCGGCGCGGGCGGCGCGGGCGGCGCGGGCGGCGCTGCGCCGCCGGGCTGTTGCCGCTGGGCCTGGTTCACGATTTGCTGACGCAGCCGCCGGTCCGTCAGTCGCTGGCCTCGGACGCGATGACCACGGCGCAGACGGTGGGGCTCGCGTTCGTCCCGGACGGTTTCCACCCTCGCTTCGGCCAGCCACGTGTTCGTCTGCGTGCGCATGCTGCGCGTGGCCGGGAGACCCCTGAGGTCGAAGACCAGGGGGATGATCGCCATCGGGTCTGCTGGCCGCCCAGCATTGTTGGCCTCGACTCCCAGGCGCTGGATTTCCTGCCGTAGGAGTTGCCCCGCACGGCGGGTGAGTACCCTGTTGTGCTCGTACCGCACCCGCATTTCCGCGCGAAGCCGAGCCTCAAGGCTCTCCCCGTTCCCGTCGTCGCCTTGCGGCTGGGGCGCCGCGTCACCCTCCGGCGTCGGCGCGGCATCGTCATCGACCTCGGCCGGGGCCTCGACAACGGCCGCCGGGCTCCCGTCCTGATTTTGGTCGCTGGAGGAATCTGATGTGCTCGCGTCCGTGTCGTCGCTGGAGGAATCCGGTGTGCTCGCGTCCGTGTCGTCACTGGAGGCAGCTGCGGTGCTCGTGTCCGTGTTGCTGGTCTGCGGCGACGCCAACGGAGCAACGAGATCCTCGCCGGTCGAGCCGGTGTGCCGGACGCGCCCCTCGTCGAGGATCCGGCGCAGCCGGTCGATCTCCGTCCGGGGCGGCGGCTCCTGCCCGGACAGCTCGCTGGCCAACAGGCCCACGTCGAGCAACTGCCCGGTGCTCTCGGCCATCCTGCCGATGGCCAGCACCTGCTCGCGCAGCTCTGCCGCGTCATCCATCGGTTGCTGCTGCGTGATATCGATCATCAGCCCGCGCGTCACCGCCTGCGGGTCGGTCCACGACACGCCATGCCCGGTCAGCCACCGAGCGGCGTCGATTACGTTCCGCTCGTCGGCCTCCTCTCCGAACACCTCGGCGGCGATCTCCCGCACGTCGGCCGGCCGGTCAGCGGACTGCGCCAACAACCCCAGTTCGATAACCTGGTCCCGCGGATTCAACGCGTCCGAGCTGTCGGAGTCGGAGTCGGAGTCGGAGTCAGCGTCATCGGTCGCCGAGTCCCCGGCCTGCATCCGCTCCGACCAAGTGCCAAGGTCGGCGACAACTTGCCGGCCAGGCGGCAGGGTTGCGGTCTGCGGGATCGCCGTGGTCACCGGCCGCCCGTCGCTGACGGTGGTGACGATCTCCTCGAACACGCCCCGCCGCGTCAGGTTCAGGCTGCGGTCGCGCCGCACCCCGCCCTGCCCGGCCACCGCCGTGCCGATATCGGTCCGCACGAACACCTTGTCCGCGGTCGCGGTGACCGGCGCGCCCGGCCGCAGCTCGGACAGCTGCCAAGCGACCGAGTCAAGCTCACCCTTCGCCGCCTCGCAGACCAACAGGTCCAGCGCCCGGTCGGCCGGCACGTCCAACTCGGCGAGCACGTCGTGGAGCATCGCCGCCGGCACCAGTTGGCCATCCAGGTAGATCTCGCCGTTCTTCCCATGCAGATCCAGCGCGGTCACACCCGGCCGCGCGACATGCTTCTGCAGCTGCTCCGCCGTGCTCATGGTCGCGCCCGCCGTCTCGCGCGGCTCGTCGCTCTCGCCGCGAAACGCGATCAGCGTCGGCACGCCGTCCGCGTCCTTCCCCACGACTGTCGCGGCCCGCCGCAGCTTCTCCCGCGACATCGGCGCCAGGGGCACCGCCGTCTCGGGCTCGCCCTCGGCGTCCAGGATCTCCTGATCGGAGGCGATGTCCTCGTCGTCCGTGGCGTCGGATTCGGCCGGCGCGGGCGCGTTGCCACTGGGGCTGTCGGGATCCGGCCCGCCGCCGCCGACCAGCAAC
>NZ_DASYTH010000053.1:0-23931 GCF_036002505.1 Actinophytocola sp.
GCGGCGGTGAGGTCGTTGTGGTGCCAGGCGTTGTTGAACCACAGCTCGTGGACGTGGTTGTCGAACCCGCGGTAGACGTTGTGCTGCGTCTTGTCGACGTCCCAGGTGTACCCGGCGGGGTCACCCGCGGCCAGCGGCGCGCCACCGGCCGCCGCGGTCAGGTCGTTCCTCGCCCAGCCGGCCTCGCCGCGGTAGCTCAGCTCGACCTCGCCGTTGGTGGACCCGTCCAGCGCGATCACGGTCTTCTGCCCGCAGTCCCGGATCGCGTTGTTCACCGACCAGTTCAGCGCCGGTGCGGTGGTCCCGGCGCGGACGTTGATCTGCGTCATCGGCGTCGTGTCGGTGGCCGGGTAGTCCGAGCACGCCGTGATGCCGTACGCCTCGAGCGTCTCGCTCGCCCAGGTCAGCTCCGGGTTGTTGGTGATGTTCAGCGTGGTGTTCGCGATCCCGGAGAACGAGCTGGAATAGTTGAAGTTGTTGCCGCTGCGGCTGTTCAGTGTCATCACGCCGACCAGCACGTCGCCCTCGTTCACCCGGATCAGGTTGGTGTGGAAGGCGTTCCCACCGCCGACGTACCAGGACGCCACCGTCCAGTACGCCCCGCCGCCCGCCGCGCTCGGCCCCCACTGCAGCACCGGCTGCAAGATGTGGCTGAAGTCGCTCGGCTCGATCCCGTTGAACAGAAAGATCGTCTGGCTATGGTTGGTGCGCGGCGCCCGCGGCACCGTCCACGTCGTGACGAAACTGGAGATCGGCGTCCCGGTCCGGTTCGTCCACCCCGAGTACGTGATCCACCCGGTCCCGAACGCCGGCGTCACCAGGTCCTCCGGCACGACCTTCAGATCCACCCGGGCCAGCACGTTTTCCTTGGCGTCCAGCAGCTGCACCTGCCGGTCCACATGGGCCACACTGTGCCCCTCGGCGACCAGATGAACATTCGCCCGCGACTTGAACCCGCCCGGCGTCAGCACCAGGTCCGGCGTCACCCGCGGCCCCGCCGCGCCGACCTCGACCGCCTCACCCGGTTGCACATGGGTCACAGTGGACGCCGGCCGCACCCCACCCGGAGCGACAACCAGCTTGTCTTCGGAAATATCGGTCATAACGCACTCCCCACATTGGACTGTAGGCCTACCAATGTGAAGAGGCGTCCACCAAACCCCAAAATACAAACGTCACCCGATAGGGCAACACGCCCGCGATCAGCCCAACTTCTGCCCGACCCCAGCCCACACCATGGCATGACTCGGGCTGGACAGTGGCACTTCGCCGCCCTCCTCCGGATGCCACTCCGGGGTCCACACCATGCCCGGTTCGACGCGTTTGAAGTCCCCCAGCAACGCCTCGATCGCGGCCCGCGTACGGCAGTACACCTTGCTGGCGCACGACTGGTCGCAGAGCTCCTTGAGCTCCACCAGCTTCGGCACCAGCTCGTCCGGAATGCCTTCGTTCGTCACGTGCGAGACGCCAAGGTAGGACCCTTCCGGCAACAGCTCCCGGTACCTCGCCACGGACCGCGCGCCGACATCGTCGCCATCCGGCGTCGGCTTGATGACGTGTAAGACGGAGAACATCAGCACGGCAATGGGTTGATCGGTATCGAAGATCCCGGTAGCCATCGCGGCCGCCCACAGATCATCTGGACGGCGCAGATCTGCTTGCACTATGGCGTGGCGGCGTGGATCTCCGACCTCGTCGAGCAGAAGTTCGGCGTGCGCCACCGTCACCGGCTCGTTGTCCACGTATATGACTCGGCAGTCGTGAGCGATCTCGTCGGCGACCTGGTGGGTGTTCCCCATGCTGAGTATGCCCGACCCGATGTCGAGGAACTGCCGAACGCGATGCCGGGCGAGGTACTTAACCACTCGATTAACGAACATCCGGTTGGCAAGCGCGATCTGTTTGAACAGCGAAAACTGATCGAGAAGCCGGTGGGTGAACGCCCGATCGACGTGCCAGTTGGACGATCCGCCGAGTAAGTAGTCGTAGACCCTGGCCACACTTGGATGTTCCAGGTCTAGGCTAGGGACCGTAATCGTTGGTGTTTCTACCTCAGACACGAGTCTCGGTCCCTTCCCCCCTGCCGAGATGTCCAGTTTGAGTCAGCCTACCTGGCAAGACTGGCCACCCCTGGTCAAGTTCTGGACATTTCGTGAAGAAATGCGACGCTCTCGTCGCGGGTCAGTGCCGCCTTGTGGAGCTGAAGCCAATGCTCGTCGAGCAGCCGGAGCTCGTTGGACCGTTTGATCACGCGCGCGCCCGAAGCGAATTCCACGTAGGCGAAGTCGGGCGCGTCCCCGTTGAACCGCAACAGCTGGAAGTCGCTGTCAACGAACAGGACCGATGCGTTGAACGGCAGGATCTGAACGGTGATCTGCATGTGCAAATTCATGAGCGTCACCAGGTGTTCGGCTTGATCCGCGGCAAGCTCCCGGTTCCCGCCCGGCATCCGGAGCAGCGACGACTCGCTGAGGATTGCCCGATACCATGGTGGACTGACGATTGTGAAAATACCCGCCCGGGCCTTCCGCTGTCGCATCAGGTCGGCTACGTCCGCCGTGTTGGTGTCGGGGTGTTGCGCGAGCATGTAGTGCTCTGACTGCAACGGTCCCGGGATCCGCTCGCTGTGCCAGCAGAGGATCTCGGACGCGTCCGGCTCGAGATGGCTGAGCTGCCCGAACGGGGACCAGGCGGCGGATCGGCGGACGCGGGACGGCCTGCTCGGACCATCCAGGCCGGCCAGCGACTTGAGCTCGTTGGCTTGGCCTTCCGGCAGTCGGTATAAGGCGATCATGCCGGTCAAGTCGGCCTCACTGATCCGGACGAGAGTGGTCTCGATCTTCTGGACCTTGCCTTGTGTGCATTCCAGCTCGTGAGCCACTTCGGTCTGGGTGAGGTCGGCCTCCTTGCGCGCCTTGCGGAGGGCGAGGCCGAGCCGCATCCGATGGGCTGCGCTCTCCTCAGTCACCCGCCAGTCACCTCCCCTTTTCACCCTTGCGGGTTGAGATCACCCAGGATAGTGACTGTAGGTGGGTGGGCCAATACGACCCGGGTGCGACACACCTCCAGTGGGTGACGACGTTTAGATCAATGGTGTCACCTGTGGCCCATGATGATCAAGCTGTCGCCCGAAACCGCTCCTCAGATGGATTGGCAGTGCGCCAGAAAGGCCGCCCATGGTGCCGTGTCAAACAGCAGAACGTCGTCTCCGCTCTTGGAGTCGCGGACGGCCACCAGCCCATCGGGGCCGAGCCTGAGCTCCACGCAGTTGGTGTTGGCTTTCGGGCCGCACCGACTTGCCCTGATCCACTCCTGCGTGGTGCTCCGATTGTCGACGAACACGTCGATCCCTCCCCGACACTGCGATCAGATGCAGGTGTGATTAATCCTGCCGACCGATTAATCCTGGGTGCAACCCCCAGGTGATGATCCGTGCCCAACGCGTGATCGGAACATGCCAGATTGACGTCAGTGAACGAGACAGAAGTCGTCCGGCGCGCCACACCGAAGTGCGCGCCCGCAGGCTGCTCCAAACGGACGAGTCAGGATTAATAATGGCGATTAATCATCCCAGGGTTTGAGCGCCGATTAATCGGGGATTTGCCGAGGTGGTAATAGATTTGGCAACATGTCGGAGTCAGCGCCTGATCTGACCAAAGGGCGCGACCCCCTGGTGGATCAGGGGGCCGCAGGTGCTGTCGCCCAACTGAAATCCTCGGTAAGGAGACAACATGAGAAGTGTACCGCCGCGGATTAATCCAGCCAATGACGAATTGTCACCGGATCGGGTTGTCCAGTCAGAGGTGATCATCGTTCGGGTGCCGGGCGGCCGGCACCGGGCCGATGACCGGTCGGTGCTCGGGCGGCTGGAGAACGCGCTGCAGTCCTTGCCGGTCGCGGTGCGGGTGACGGCGCTGGTGCTGGTGCTGACCGGCACGGCGGCCATCGAAGCGGTGGCGGGGTTCGCCGGTCAGCTGCTGCTGGCCCTGGTCGGTTGCGCGATCGGGTACCGGCGGTGCGGAAGCTGAGGGGTGGAGGAGCCGGTGTGCCCACGCGCAGGGGCGTGGGCACACCGCCCCAGTCGGCTGACGGCCTTGAGCGCGTCGACTTCGCCGGAGACGGTGCCGAATGCGGGGTGGCGAACCGGTTGACGGTGCTCCGCGCCTGGGCGATCGTAGAACTGGCCGTCAGCCGGTCTTGGCCGCGGCCTTGCTCGCCTTCTTGAACGCGCGGACCTCGTTGAGGCTGTTCTCGTCGACCACGTCGGCGATCGAGCGGTGCGCGCCCTTGTCGCCGTAGTGGCCGGCCGCCTCACGCCAGCCCTTCGCCTTCAGGCCGAACTGCTTTCCCAGCAGCGCAAGGAAAATTTTGGCCTTCTGCTCGCCGTAACCGGGCAGGGCGTTGAGCCGGCGGAATATCTCCGCGCCGTCCGGCTTTCCGGTGGTCCACAGCGTGTCGGCCTTGCCGTCATAGTTCTCGACGACGTGCCGGCATAGCTCCTGAACGCGCTTGGCCATGACCCCGCCGTAGCGGTGGATCGCCGGCGGCGTGGTGCACAGCGTGGCGAACTTCTCCGGGTCGTACTCCGCGAGCTCCCGCACGTCCAGCGAGCCGACCCGGTCCAGAATCTTCTTCGGCCCCAGGAACGCGTGCTCCATCGGATACTGCTGGTCCAGCAGCATCCCGATCAGCAACGCCAACGGATCGCGCTCCAGCAGCGCGTTCGCCTCCGGATCCTTGGTCATCCACACCGCCATGCCCGCCATCATGGCACGACACCGCGACCCGGGCTGCGGGTTAACGTGCTGTGCCGCGGTCGTGCGGGATCATGGCTCGGACAGGAGGGGAGATGGTTGACAAGTTCAGCGACCCGCTGCTGACGCCCAAGGACGTCGCACGACACCTGCGGATCCCCGAGTCGACCATGTACTACTGGCTGGGCGGAGAGGCCGACGGCGAGCGGCTGGTGCATCGGGTCGCGCCGGAGAAGCGGGGTTGGCCCTCCGTGCCGTTCGTGGCCGTGGTCGAGGCCTATGTCCTGCGTTCGCTGCGCGATCTGGGCCTGAAGAAGGGCGCGATCAGAGACGCAGCCGCTGAGGTCCGTCGGGCGTTCAAGACGCCGTATGCCCTGGCCACCCAGAAGATCACGACCGATGGTGTGGACATCTTCGTTCACTGCGCGGACGGCGAGCTGGCTCGGGTCGGAGACCGCCAGCAGCCCTTCCGTGAAGTCATTGACGACCATTTGCACTACATCAACTGGGATGCGACCGATGGCTTCGCGGGCAGCCTGAGGCTTCGGCAGTACCCGGACGTCGCACCGGTGATCATCGACCCCCGCTTCGGTTGGGGCCGCCGGTCGTCGAGTCGACCAAGGCGCCGGTCGACGCCGTGGTTGACCTCTGGATCGCCGGCGAGTCGCTCGGGGACGTCGCGTACGAGTACGACATGTTCAGGGATCAGGTCGAGGCAATTTGTCGTGCCGCCGCTCGCACAGCCTGAGTTCTTCCTTGATGGGGTGTGACTCCTTTGGAGGAGTTGTCGATCGCGATCGGGGTGATCGGGACTGGTGTGGCTGGCGGGACCGGTGTGGCGTAACCCATGCGTCGCGGCCCAATAGTCACACTGGTCCCACCGGTCTCACCAGCCACGGCCTCGGCCGAAATCACTCGGTCTCAAATCCCTGGCATTGAGCGCAGTCGGGATCCGGGTGACTGGCCGTGAGCGACGAGGGTCGCGTACGGCGAGTGCGCGACCCTCGTCAGCCGTGCTGTTTCAGCGCGCCGGGTCGTCGACCGCCGGGGCGGTGCCGTCGCGGTGGGCCCGGCGGACGTCCTGGACGTACTCGCGGGTGAGCATGGCGGCGATGACGGCGACGCCGCCGCGGCGGATGCGGACCTCGCCGTGCCGGAGGCGGCCGGTGAGGGTGATCGTGCGGACAGAGTTCTCGGTCTGCTGCACCGGGCCGTCCTTGACCCGGCCGCGGCCGACGATCTCCAGGCCCCAGTGGTCGACCATGGTGTCCTCGGGGACGAGCAGCTTGACCATGGCGTGGTCGGCCAGGATCTCGACCTCGAGATCGCCGGGTGGGATCCGGGGCGAGCGTAGATCCAGCACGACCTGGCCGCGTACGGCCCGAACCGCGAAGCGCCGGCCGGTGGTCCAGTGGCCGAGCTGGCGGTTGGTCGAGTAGTGCGCCTGGACGTGGACGACCTCGGTCGAGGTCAGCGAAGTGTTCATCTCAGTCTTCCTTCCGGGAATCGGGCAACTACCTCGCGTTCCGAGTGACTCAGATCCAAAGTCTCTTGTCAACTAAGAGAATAAGTGAAAAAGAGACTCGCGTCAACCCCGTACCATCGAGGGCATGCTCAGACCGACCTTCCCGATCATCACCGCCCGCCTGCACCTGCGCCCGTTCGTCCCGGAGGACCTCGATGATCTGCACGCGATCCAGTCCAGGGAGGACGTGACCCGATACCTCTACTGGGGGCCGCGCTCCCGGGCGGAGGTCGCCGAGAAGCTGGCCGAACGCACCACGATGACCAGGCTGGACAAGGAGGGCGACAGCCTGCTCTGCGCGGTCGTGCTGCCCGACTCGGGCACCGTGATCGGTGACGTCAACCTGTGGTGGCGCAGCGCGGAGCACCGGCAGGGTGAGATCGGGTACGTGTTCCACCCGGACCACCACGGCCACGGCTATGCCGGCGAGGCTGCCGTGGAGATGCTCCGGCTCGGGTTCGAGGGCCTCGGTATGCACCGGATCATCGGGCGGGCGGACGGCCGCAACACCGCGTCCGCCCGGCTGCTGGAGAAGCTGGGCATGCGCCGGGAGGCGTACTTCGTGCAGAACGAGTTCGTCCGGGGTGAGTGGACCGACGAGGTGGTGTACGCGATGCTGGCCAGCGAGTGGGCGGATCGCTGACCGGGAGAAGCTAGCAGTACGCTTGTACCGTTAACAAGCGCGAGAGGAGCCGCCGGCACATGGCGAAGATCAAAGTCCAGGGCACGGTCGTCGAGCTCGACGGCGACGAGATGACCCGCATCATCTGGAAGTTCATCAAGGACAAGCTGATCCACCCGTACCTCGATATCAACCTGGAGTACTACGACCTCGGGATCGAGCAGCGGGACGCCACCGACGACCAGGTCACCGTGGACGCCGCGAACGCCATCGCCAAGCACGGGGTCGGCGTCAAGTGCGCGACCATCACGCCGGACGAGGCGCGGGTCGAGGAGTTCGGCCTGAAGAAGATGTGGCGCAGCCCCAACGGCACGATTCGCAACATCCTCGGCGGCGTGATCTTCCGGGAGCCGATCGTCATCTCCAACATCCCGCGGCTCGTGCCCGGCTGGACCAAGCCGATCATCATCGGCCGCCACGCGCACGGCGACCAGTACAAGGCGACCGACTTCAAGGTGCCCGGCCCCGGCACCCTGACCATCACCTACACCCCGGCCGACGGCGGCGAGCCGATGGAGTTCGAGGTCGCGCAGTACCCCGAGGGCGGCGGCGTGGCGCTGGCGATGTTCAACTACCGCAAGTCGATCGAGGAGTTCGCCAGGTCCTCGTTCCGGTACGGCCTGGAGCGCAAGTTCCCCGTCTACATGTCGACCAAGAACACGATCCTCAAGGCCTACGACGGCATGTTCAAGGACGTGTTCGCCGAGATCTTCGACACCGAGTTCAAGGCCGACTTCGACGCCGCGGGGCTGACCTACGAGCACCGGCTGATCGACGACATGGTGGCCGCCGCGCTGAAATGGGAGGGCGGCTACGTCTGGGCGTGCAAGAACTACGACGGCGACGTGCAGTCCGACACGGTGGCGCAGGGCTACGGCTCGCTCGGCCTGATGACCTCGGTGCTGATGACGGCGGACGGCAAGATCGAGGCCGAGGCCGCGCACGGCACGGTGACCCGGCACTACCGCCAGCACCAGGCCGGCAAGCCCACGTCGACGAACCCGATCGCGTCGATCTTCGCCTGGACCCGCGGGCTCGAGGCGCGTGGCCACCAGGACGGGACGCCCGAGGTGGTGCAGTTCGCCGAGACGCTCGAGCGGGTGATCATCGAGACGGTCGAGAGTGGCAAGATGACCAAGGACCTGGCCCTGTTGATCGGGCCGGACCAGGAGTTCCAGACGACCGAGGAGTTCCTCTCCACGCTGGACGAGAACCTCCAGGCGCGGATGGCCTCGGCGTGACTTGGCCGGGGGCGCGTCCCGTGACGGATCCGCGGGACGCGCCCTCGCACTTGCTCACCGTGGGTTGAGCAGCTCTATACTGATCGTGGTCGAAACCGGTTTGTGAACGGGAGCGTGCGGCATGGCTCTGCTGGCTCCGAAACGAACGTTGGTCATCGGCGGGGTGCTGGCGGCGGTCCTGGTGCTGTACGTGCTCGGCTCCGACAAGCAGCAGAACAACAATTCGTCGCCGACCGGGAACACCACGCAATGCCGGGTGTCGGTGACCGCCGACGTGCTGAACGTGCGTGCGGCACCGGACGTCACCGCGCAGATCGTCGGGAAGTTCACCAAGGGGCAGGAGACCGACGCGGACAAGGTCGTGCAGGCCGGGTTCCGCAAGATCGGCGAAAACCGTTGGATCGCAACGGATTTCGCCCAGCCACTGTCCGGCCGGGACTGCTAGTCCGCCCCTCCGGAATTTTTATGGTCGTTGCGTTCCAGCCAGTGGTGCGGTTGCCAGGGTGATTGTGGCTGGGTTGCGTCACGGTCCCCTGAGGTTGCGTTGGCCGGGGCGAGACCTTGGTACCTCCGTGCGGGGTCTCCGGTGCGCGGGGCTACGCTCGCCCGGCCTGAGCAATCGGTGCGATCGTCGTACAGCGGGTTGACATCTTCGGTAGTTTCTAGGGGTCTACGATCCCCCAATTGGGTGAAGCAGAGCCGTTGACAATCCAGGAGGCACGGACAGTGCGCAACCGAGTTGCCCACAACGATGTCCACCGGGTCCGAAGCCTGGCCGCCCGTGCGGCCGTGCTCGCCCTGGTCCCCGCCACCTTCGCGCTCATCGCCGCCACCGCGGCCGCCGCCGAGACCCCCGCCACCGCCGAGCGCTGGTCCGAAGGCCTCGCCGGCCCGGTCGGCATCGTCGCGGTGGCCCTCGGCATCGGCGGCCTCATCATCGGGCTCCTCCGCCGTCGCCGCACCGTGGCCGCCCGCATCGCCGTCGCCGAAACCCGCCCCATGAGCGCCGTCCGGCCCGAACCAGCCCGTTCCGACTCCGCCGCCTGACCGCCGACACCACTGAGGGCCACCTTCACACCGGAAGGTGGCCCTCAGTGGCTATGGGTCAGCGGATGACGGCGTCGAGGGCGTCGACGAGGCCGGCGCCATAGAAGCCGCGGCCGGTCTGGCCGCCTTGGCAGGTGGCGAGGAAGGAGCCGTCGCCCGTGGGGTCGTAGGGGTTGGGCGGGCAGGCCAGGCGATCCGCCTGGTTCTGGAGCTCGCGGACCACCCGGGCGGCGTTCCAGTTGGGGTGCGTGCTGCGGATGAGGGCGACGACACCGGTGGCGTGCGGGGAGGCCATGGACGTGCCCTGGGCGTAGCCCCAGCGGCCGCCGACGATCGTCGACAGCACGCGGCCGTTGCCGTCGGGGGTTTCGGGGACGACCCGCGAGTCGCCGCCGGGGGCGGTGACCTCCGTGTCGCTGCCGATGCCGTAGTTGGAGTAGAAGGACTTGCGGGCGGTGGGACCGACGGCCGAGACGCCGACGATGCCGTCGACCTCCTGCGGGAGTTGCGGGCAGTCGTTGCCGACCACGCGGGTGATCGGGGTCTGGTTGTCCGGGCTGCCGGTGTCGGTGACGGCGTGCGCGAGGTCCCAGTTGCTGTTGCCGGTGGCGGCGACGTTGACCACGTCGTGCCGGGAGGCGAACTCGATCGCGCGGGTCACGGACTGCACGATGGCCTTCTGGTCGGGGTCGTCGAGGCAGTTCTTGAACCAGGGGTCGATGAAGTAGGAGTTGTTGGTGGCCTTCATGTTGTGCTCGGCGACCCAGATCATCCCGCAGATGGCGTACTCGGGGTAGATGAAGCCGCCATCGTCGACCACCTTCACCGACGCGATGCGCACGTTGGGCGCCACACCGGCGATGCCGACGCCGTTGCGGGCCGCCGCGATGGTGCCGGCGACGTGCGTGCCGTGGGTGCTGGTCGTCGGCGCCCAGGCCGCGGGGGAGGTGTCCGGCCTGCCTTCGTTGGTGCAGCCGACGGAGTTCGCCGGGTCGATGTTCGGGGCCAGGTCGGGGTGGGTGGCCTCGATGCCCGAGTCGACCACGCCGATCAGGGTGTCGCGGCTGCCGCCGGACACCGCGTTGGCCGCGTCCGCCCGGATCAGCCGCATGTCCCACTGGTTCGGGGCGAGCGGCTCGAACGCGGTGGGGGTGACGGCCTTTCCGTTGTCCTTCACGGCGTCCAGCTGTTCGATCTGGTCGCGGGCGGTCACCGCGGCGATGGCCGGCGTGGGCGGCACGAACTCGACCAGCGCGCGGGTGGCGCCGACGCCCTGCACACCCGGCGCCCGGCGCAGCGCCTGGGCGAAGTTGAGGCTCGGCGACGTGGCGACCACGACGCCGATCTGCGGCCAGGCCTGCACGACGGTGCCGCCGGCCGCCTCGATGGAGGCCACGGTCCGGGACAGGTTGCCGTTCTGCGGGCCGAGCACCACGAAGTGTGCGGCCGGTCCGGTTGCCGCGGCCGCCGGTTGCACGGCCACGGCGGTCAGCGCGGCCGCCGAGGCGAACGCCGCGGCCACCGCCAACGTGCGGAATCCCATTCTTCGTTGCACGAGAACCTCCATCGCCGAATCGGTGGCTGGCGGCGCTTCCCGCTCACTCGGGGCGGGCGTCGGTGAACCAGCCGGCGGCAAGAAACCTTTCACCGCCCGATCAACGCGGGCAAGCCCCCGGACGGCGGTAACACCCGGGGTGGCCGGCCGGATACCCGCCGGGTTCTGGGAGAATCGGACTGGCGCTACGCCATCGAGTCAGGAAGAAGACACTGTGTCCACCGAACGTCCGCGCGTGCTGTCCGGCATTCAGCCCACCGGTGAGTCGTTCCATCTCGGCAACTACCTGGGTGCCGTGCGCCAGTGGGTGGCGCTGCAGGAGACGCACGACGCGTTCTACTTCGTCGCCGACCTGCACGCGCTGACCGTCGACCACGACCCGAAGGCGCTCGCCGCCCGCACCCGGGTGTCGGTCGCGCAGCTGATCGCGGTCGGCCTCGACCCGGAGCGGGCCACCCTGTTCGTGCAGAGCCACCTGCACGAGCACACCGAACTGGGCTGGGTCATGCAGTGCCTGACCGGGTTCGGTGAGGCCAGCCGCATGGTGCAGTTCAAGGACAAGTCGGCCAAGCAGGGCGCGGACCGGGTCAGCGTGGGCCTGTTCGCCTATCCGATGCTGCAGGCCGCGGACATCCTGGTGTACCGGCCGCAGTACGTGCCGGTCGGCGAGGACCAGCGCCAGCACCTCGAGCTGACCCGGGATCTGGCGCAGCGCTTCAACTCCCGGTTCGGCACCGTGTTCACCCCGCCGGAGCCGTACATCCTCAAGGACGCGGCCAAGATCTACGACCTGCAGGACCCGGGGGCGAAGATGAGCAAGTCGGCGTCCAGCCCGGCGGGCATCATCGAGCTGCTGGACGAGCCGAAGGTGTCGGCCAAGAAGATCCGCTCGGCGGTCACCGACACCGGCCGGGAGATCGTCTACGACCCGCCGGGCAAGCCCGGGGTGTCCAACCTGCTGGTGATCTACTCGGCGCTGTCCGGGCGGAGCGTCGCCGACCTCGAGGCGGACTACCAGGGCAAGGGGTACGGCGACCTGAAGAAGGACCTCGGTGAGGTGTTCACCGAGTGGGTCGGGCCCATCCGCGACCGCGTCAAGTCCTATATGGACGATCCGGCGGAGCTGGACAAGGTGCTCAGCCGCGGCGCCGAGCGGGCCAGGGAGACCGCGGCCGAGACCCTGACCACGGTCTACGACCACCTGGGACTGCTCCCGCCGGGCCGCTGACCACTGAGGGTTGCGAGCAACCGGTCCGCCGACCACCCGTGCCAAGGCAAACCACCAGCCTTGTGCGGAACCCTCTTGAGACAGACACGGCTCGCGTTGCGGGCCGGCCCGGGCCGCCCTAGCGTCAGAACGTGACCGCCGATGATGGTGCGAAGAAGCCGTCCTTCGTTGCCAGACTGCGAAAGCGGGAGAGCGTCGACCATCTGGCGCGCGCCGCCACGTCCTACACCGAGCGCAACGGCGACCATTACGCCGCCGCGATCACCTATTTCAGCGTGCTGTCGCTGATCCCGCTGCTCATGATCGCCTTCTCGGTCGCGGCCTTCGTACTCGCCGGCAACGACGCGCTGATGAACGACCTGAAGGAGAACATCACCAAGGCCGCGCCGAGCGGGCTCGGCGAGGACCTGAACAAGGTGGTCGAGAAGGCGGTCGAGCAGCGCGGCGCGGTCGGGGTGTTCGGCCTGCTGGCCGCCGCGTACTCCGGACTGGGCTGGATGAGCAACCTGCGGGACGCGCTTTCCGCGCAGTGGGGCCATGATCTGCCAGAGCAGTCGTTCCTGCGGAAAACCGTCACCGACCTGCTGGCGCTGATCGGGCTCGGGCTGGCGCTGGTGCTCTCGTTCGGTCTGACCGCCGCCGGCAGCGGTCTTGCCGGGCTGCTGCTGCGCCTCGTCGGACTCGCCGGCGAGGCGTGGGCGGTGTTCCTGCTGCGGCTGGGCGCGATCGTGCTCGCCCTCGCGGCGAACTGGCTGGTGTTCCTCTGGGTGCTCTCCCGGCTGCCGCGCCAGCGGGTGGGCGCCCGCTCGGCGGTGCGCGGTGCGCTGTTCCTGGCCATCGGGTTCGAGATCCTCAAGCAGGTGGCGACGATCTACCTGGGGATCGTGTCCGGCTCGCCGACCGGCGCGCTGTTCGGTCCGGTCATCGGCCTGCTGGTGTTCGCCAACCTGGTGTCCCGGCTGCTGCTGTTCGTCACCGCCTGGACGGCCACCGCGCGGGACAACCTCACACCGGCGCTGCCGCGACCGCCCGCGCCGGCGATCATCCGGCCGCGCGTGGAGATCCACGAGGGACCGCGCTGGCGGGACGCCGGGGTGCTGGTCGGTGCCGGCGCGCTGCTCGGTGTGCTCTGGGACCGCCGTCGCCGGCGCTCCTAGCCGCAAGGCCGTGAAGTTGAGGCGGGTCGCCGGTGTGTTACCGGGTTGGTGGCTGCCGGAAGGCGGGACATGACTACGCAAAGCCGGAACACGGCTACCGGAAGCCGGGACACGGCTACCGGAAGTCGGGACACGCCCGGGTTGCCCCTAGCCGGTGAGCTCCGCGGCGGCGCCCCGGGCGGCTCGGGCCCGGCGGCGGCGCCACCAGAGGGCGAACGAGATCAGCACCGCGACGCCGGCCAGGCCGACAAGGGGGAGGCCGACGTTGCCGAACGCCGAACGGGAGCTGTCGCCGGGGTCGGGTGCGGCGACGTTGTTGCCGAGCGGTGGTGCCAGCGCGGCGCTCTGATTGCCGCTGGCGTCCCCCTTGGGCTGCGCCTCGGGGGCGCGCTCGACCAGTTCCCCGACCGGGCGGCTGCCCTGGCGGGCCAGCGCGAAGCCGTAGTCGAGGAGCTTGGCGCCCTGGTCGCCGAGGGGCAGGGAGTTGACCCGTTCGCCGCGCAGCAGCACCACGGCCAGCCGGCGGTCGCCCTGCTTGGCGGCACCGAGATAGGTGTGCCGGGCGTCGTCGGTGAACCCGGTCTTGCCGCCGAGGAAGCCGGGGTAGCGGCCGAGCAGGCTGTTGTCGTTGTTGACCTTGAAGCCGGGCTTGTTGGCGAAACCCGGGAAGTCGATCTGCCGGGTGGCCGCGGCCTCGGCGAACTCCTTGTGCTTCATGGCCGCGCTGAAGATCAGGCTCAGGTCGTAGGCCGAGGTGGTCATGCCCGGGCCGTCCAGTCCGGACGGGGTGGCCGCCCGGGTGTCCAGCGCGCCGAGCTCCTTGGCCAGCGCGTTCATCTTCTCCAGCGCGACCGGCACCCCGCCGAGCGAGCGGGCCAGCGCGTGCGCCGCGTCGTTGCCGGAGTGCATGACCAGTGCGAACAGCAGCTGATGGACCGTGTACTGGCCGCCCGCGCCGAGGCCGACCCGGGTGCCCTCCTGGTTGGCGTCCTCGGCCGTGCCGACCACCACCATGTCCTGGCGGAGCTCGCGGATGACCACGATGGACAGCAGCACCTTGATCAGCGACGCCGGCCGCTCCCGGGCATGCGGGTCCTTGGCCGCCAGCACCGCGCCGCTGTCCAGGTCGGACAGGACCCAGGACGCGGCGGTGACGGTGGGCGGTTCCGGTGTGCCACTCGCCTGGATGATGCCGCACTCACCCATCCGGGCACCGCCGACCGGGTCCTTCGGCTGGGGCAGCGGCTCCGGCCGGGTCTGGCCGGGCTTCGGCTCTTCCGAGGTGTCCACCGGCGCCGGCGGTAGCGCGCGGTTCGGGCAGGCGGATTGCTCACCGCTCGGCTGGGCCTTGCGGGGAGTCTTGGCCGCCAGCGACGTGGCGGGTGCGGCGAACAGGGCGGCGGTGACGAGAACGAACAGCGATACGAGGAGGGCCGGTACAGATCTGCTCGTGGTGCTGCGCACCCATGCAGACTAAGGCGTTGCGGAGCGTTGCTCGCGCCCGCCCTCGGTGTGTCCGGACCGCGGCCGGGGCAGCCACGCGGGCACCGCTCGCCGGTACCTCTCGTAGTCGGCCGCGAACCGGGCGCGCAGCATCGGTTCCTCCACGCGGAGCACGTACCCGGCGATCAGTAGCCAGAACACGGCGGCATACACCCACAGCGCGAGCCGGTCGAGGAGCAGGGCCTGGCCGATGATCACCGCGACGGCCGCCGCGTACATCGGGTTGCGGACGAACCGGTACAGCCCGCCGACGACCAGCCGCTCGGTCGGTGCGAACGGCGCCGGAGTGCCGCGGCCCTCGGTGACGAACCGGGCGAAGGAGTGCACCACCGCGGCCGTGCCGGCGACGACCAGCACGCCACCGAGCAGCTGCGATGCCAACCAGGTGCGGCCGGGATGCCAGCCGGTGAGCAACCACGGCACGAGGTACATGAGCAGCGCCGGGAACGCGAAGAAGACCGCGGTGATCGCGCCCGGGCCCGGTGATCGCATGGCGCCATCGTGCGCCGGTGCGGCACGCCGATCATCCGGTACGTTGCTCAAGGCTGGCGGGACCGGACTGGAAGGGACGATCCGTGGGGTTCGTACGGGATCTGCTGCTGTTCCTCCACCTGCTCGGGATGGCAACGCTGGTCGGCGCGTTCCTGCTGCAGCTGCGTCAGACCGCCGGAGCACCGCTGACCGTGGGCTGGCTGCACGGCCTGGGGCTGCAGCTGGTCACGGGCGTCGCGCTGATCGCGTTCTCGCCGCTGACCCACCGCGACTACGACGACGTGAAAATGGGCTTCAAGATGCTGGTCCTGGTGATCATCGGCGTCTTGCTGATCATCTTCACGGTGCGCAAGACCGCACCGCGATGGCTCACGTTCACCCTCGGTGGGCTGATCGTGGTGAACGTGGCCATCGCGGTGTTCTGGCATTAAGGCGTTTTCGAAGTGCCGCGTCGGGGTGCCCGGATGTGGCTGTTGGCGGTGCTTTCCTTCGAGGGAGTGAACGTGCTCCCACGCCTTCCCGCGCAGAACTTTGTGCAACGAACGTCAGACGTAGAACACTAGCTGGCGTAGACCTCCAGTTCGGACAGTTGGCCGGCGGGCCAGCCGGTGTTGGCGGTGAAGGTGAGCCGCAGGTGGCGGCGGGTGGTGGCGGTGAACGGGATGGTCACCGTGTTGCCGGTCGCGGGGTTGAACGTGTAGCCGGCGGAGTTGACCACCGTGGTGTACGACGAGCCGTCGGTGGAGCCCAGGATCGACAGCGTCTGCGTGCGGGTCTGCCAGGCCGCGGACGGTGGCAGCTTGAGCACGACGCGGGACACCGAGAGCGCCGCGCCGATGTCCACGGTGATCGACTGGGGGAACGCGTTGTTGGCGCTTTCCCAGTAGGTGTCGGCGTTTCCGTCGACCGCGTTGGCCGCGACAAAACCCTGGGTGTGGCTGGTCTCGGAGACTGGCCGGCCCGCGGCGAGGTTGCCGTTCGGGTCGAAACCGGTGCCTGACAGGGTCGCCGTGTGCGGGCTGCCCGGGGCGCTGCTGCTGATCGAGAGCGCGCCGGTGCGGGCCCCGGCGGCGGTCGGGGTGAACGTGACGGTCACCGTGCACGAGGGGGTCGTCGGAGCCGAGGGTGATGGGGACGCCGGCCCCGAGGAGGGTGTGCAGAGGGAGGGCGGCGAGCTCGAAGACGCCGAGGGGCGGGTAGGAGGTGGGGCAGACCTCGAGCGCCACGCCGCGGCCCGCCAGGAGGGACACGGTCGCCGGGTCGGCGGCGGCTGTCAAGCCGTGCCCGATGCGTTGCGCGCCAAGGGTTTCCACGCAGTCGCGGACGTGCCAGGCACCGTGGTAGAAGCCGGCGTGCGGGGCGGCGAGCAGGCCGGCCTCGGTCGCGATGCGGAAGGCCGGTGCGAAGTCGGCGACGACGCCGAGCCGCTCGTCGTTGGACAGCCCGAACCCGACGACCCCCTGGCCGGCGTACCGGGCGGCCACCCGGGCCAGCGCGGCGGCGTGCGCACCGGAGCGGGCCCAGCTCGACGACACGATCACCCCGGCCGGCGCGCCGGCGACCGCGGTCAGAACGGCCTCCACCACCGGCTCGACGCCACCGAGCAGGGGCGCGTACGCGGTGGGGTCGACCTGGATCTCCACCCAGCCGCACCCGTCGGCGAGGTTGTCCTCGAGCGCCTCGGCCACCACCCGACCGATGTCCCCGACCGAGCGCACCGCTGCCCGGGCGGCGTCGTAACGCTGCTGGAACGCGGCCCATCCGTGCGCCCCGGCAGGCAGTGCCGGCGGCACTGAAAGGCCGTACCGCGCGGCCAGCCCGGCCAGGGTCGAGGGCCGCATCGAGCCGGTCAGGTGCAGGTGCAGGTTCGCCTTGGGGAGCGCGCGAAGATCCCGGACGCCGGCCATGGCCCCAGGTTACGGCGGGGTTGCCGGGACGCTGTCACGATCCGTGGCCGGCTGGACGCAGGTGCCGGTCGGGACGAAACGATTGGGTCACGCGGTCCTGTGCGTGGGTAGCGCTCACCGGAAGGCGGGGTACGGTCTCGCGAATAGATTTGCGTCCGGTATGCCTGGACGCCGGAACGCGGAAGGAGAACGCCTTGCGCCGGATGCGAGGAACCCAACTCGCCGCAGGGCTGGTTGCGCTCGCCCTGAGCATGACGGCCTGCGGTAGTGACACACCGTCCTCGCCAGGTGGGGGTGGCGGGACCAGCGGGGCCCCGGCAGCCAAGCTCAAGATCGGTCTTGCCTACGACATCGGTGGCCGCGGCGACCAGTCGTTCAACGACTCGGCCGCGCGCGGTCTGGACAAGGCCAAGAGTGACCTGGGCGTCGAGGCCAAGGAGCTGGAGGCGACCGCGGGTGAGACCGAGGCGCAGAAGGAGGACCGGTTGCGCCAGCTCGCCGAGGGCGGCTACAACCCGGTCATCGCCGTCGGGTTCGCCTACTGCAAGTCCATCGGCAAGGTCGCCAAGGACACGCCGAACGTCAAGTTCGCGATCGTCGACGACCTCGAGGACGACTGCAAGGGCGACAACATCGCCAACCTGCTCTTCGCCGAGCAGGAGGGTTCGTTCCTGGTCGGTGTGGCCGCCGCGTTGAAGAGCAAGACCGGCAAGGTCGGCTTCGTGGGCGGCGTGAACGTGCCGCTGATCCAGAAGTTCGAGGCCGGCTACACGGCCGGTGTGAAGGCCGCCAACCCGAGCGCGACGGTCGAGGTGAAGTACCTGACCCAGCCGCCGGACTTCACCGGCTTCAACGACCCGGCCAAGGGCGAGACCGCGGCCAACGGCCAGTTCGACAACGGCGTGGACGTGATCTACGCGGCCGCCGGCGGTTCGGGCAACGGCGTGTTCAAGGCCGCCAAGGCCAAGAGCAAGCTGGGCATCGGCGTCGACTCCGACCAGTACAGCCAGCCGGCGCTGGCCGACGTGAAGGACGTGATCATCACGTCCATGCTGAAGAAGGTCGACGTGGCCGTGTTCGACTTCATCACCTCGGTGAAGGACAGCAAATTCGCCGCCGGCGCGAAGACCTACGACCTCAAGGCTGGTGGCATCGACTACGCCACCAGCGGCGGGAAGATCGACGACATCAAGGCGAAGCTGGACGACTACAAGACGAAGATCAGCTCCGGCGAGATCAAGGTGCCGGACAAGAAGTAACCACTGATCGATCAAGACGGGCTCGGGGCGACTGCGACGGCGGCCCCGGGCCCGTTACGGTTCTCCCCACACCGACCGGCGAGGTGGCGATGACGAACGCGGTCCAGCTGACCGGCATCACCAAACGGTTTCCGGGCGTGGTCGCCAACGCCGACGTGAACATCACCGTGCGCCCGGGCACCGTGCACGCCATTGTCGGGGAGAACGGTGCCGGCAAGTCGACGCTGATGAAGATCCTCTACGGGATGCAGCGCCCGGATGAGGGGACGATCCAGGTCGACGGCGCGGAGGTGAGCTTCCACTCCCCGGCCGACGCGATCAAGGTGGGCATCGGCATGGTGCACCAGCACTTCATGCTCGCCGACAACCTGACCGTGCTGGAGAACGTGGTGCTCGGCAACGAGCCGCGGGCCGGCGGGCGGCTGGACTTCCGGGCGGCCCGGGCGAAGATCCGGGAGATCTCCGGCAGCTACGGCCTCGGCGTGGATCCCGACCGGCTGGTCGACGACCTCGGTGTCGGTGAGCGGCAGCGGGTGGAGATCCTCAAGGTGCTCTACCGCGGCGCGCGCACGCTGATCCTGGACGAGCCCACCGCGGTGCTGGTGCCGCAGGAGGTCGACGAGCTGTTCGGCAACCTGCGCGAGCTCAAGGCCGAGGGCCTGACGATCCTGTTCATCTCGCACAAGCTGGACGAGGTGCTCTCGGTCGCCGACGACATCACGGTCATCCGCCGCGGCACGACCGTGGCCAGCGTGCGGCCGGGCGAGGTGACCGCGCGGCAGCTCGCCGAGCTGATGGTGGGCAGCGCGCTACCGGTGCCGGAGCTGCGCGAGTCGACCGTGACCGACACCGCGGTGCTCGAGGTCGACGGGCTGACCGTGCTCGCCACGGACGGGCGGACGGTGCTGGACGGCGTGTCGTTCACCATCCACGCCGGGGAGGTGCTGGGCATCGCCGGCGTCGAGGGCAACGGGCAGGCCGAGCTGGTGGACGCGCTGATGGGCATCCGGCCGCCGGCCGCCGGCGTGGTTCGCCTGCGCGGCAAGGATGTCAACCGGTTGTCCACCCGGCACCGGCGGGAGGCCGGGGTGGCGTTCATCCCCGAGGACCGGCACCGGCAGGGGATGCTGCTGGAGGCGACGCTCTGGGAGAACCGGGTGCTCGGCCACCAGACCCGGGTGCCGAACGCGCGCGGGCCGCTGATCGACCGGCGCGGGGCCAAAGTGGACACCCAGCGCATCGTGCACGAGTACGACGTGCGGACCCCGAGCATCGACGTGGTGGCCGCGGCGCTGTCCGGCGGCAACCAGCAGAAGCTCATCGTGGGCCGGGAGATGAGCGGGAACCCGGTGCTGCTCATCGCCTCGCACCCGACCCGGGGAGTGGACGTCGGCGCGCAGGCGGCGATCTGGGAGCACATCCGCCGGGCCCGCGCCGAGCACCTGGCCGTGCTGCTGATCTCCGCAGACCTGGACGAGCTGATCGGCATGTCCGACCGGATCGCGGTGATCCTGCGGGGTCAGCTGGTGTCCGAAGTGGACCCGGGCGCGGTGACGCCGCAGGAGCTCGGGTCGGCGATGACCGGTGCCGGGGAGGAGGTGGCATGACTGGCGCTACGCCATCGAGCCAGATAGAAAAACACCGTAGGTTCTCGGCTCGTGCCGTCCTGTTAGGACTGGCCGCTCCGGTGGGGGCGCTGGTGTTCGCCGCCCTGGTGTGCACGGCGATCCTGGTGGTGTCGAAGCATTCCCCGGCGGACGTGGTCGACTCGATGGTGACCTCGGCGAAGCGGCCGCGCACGTTCGTGATCGCGCTGAACAACGCCACCAACTACTACCTGGCCGCGGTCGCGGTGGCCATCGGGTTCCGGATGAACCTGTTCAACATCGGGGTGGACGGGCAGTACCGGCTGGCCGCGATGCTGGCCGCCGCGCTCGCCGGGGCGTCCTTCATGGACGGTCTGCCGCCGTTCCTGCGGATCGCCATGACGATCATCGCAGCGATGGCGGTCGGCGCGGCGTGGGCGGGCATCGCCGGGTTCCTCAAGGTCACCCGCGGGGTCAGCGAGGTGATCTCGACGATCATGCTGAACGCGATCGCCACCGCGCTGGTGGCCTTCCTGCTCAACCCGAACCGGTTGGCCGTGCTGACCGGCAACGACATCCACACCCCGGAGATCACCGCGGGCGGGCAGGTGCCCGGCATTCCGTACCCCGGCACGTCCTCCGCCACCGTGCACGGGCTGATCATCGTGGCGGCCGCGGTGGGTGTCCTGTACTGGTTCGTGCTCGCCCGCACCCGGTTCGGCTTCGACCTCAAGGCGACCGGGCTCTCCGAGTCGGCCGCGGTGGCCAGCGGGGTCAACGTCAAGAAGATGGTGTTCCTGTCGATGCTGCTGTCCGGCGGGGTGGCCGGGCTGGTCGGCATGCCGGAGCTGCTCGGTGGCGCGCACTCGTACTCGCTGAACTTCCCGCCGGGCATCGGGTTCATCGGCATCGCGGTGGCGCTGCTCGGCCGCAACCACCCGGTCGGCATCGCGTTCGCCTCGCTGCTCTGGGGAATCCTCGACGCCAGCTCCAACGGGCTGGACGTCTCCGGGGTGCCGAAGGAGATCGTGGCGATCATGCAGGGGGTGATCGTGCTGTCCGTCGTGGTGGCCTACGAGCTGGTGCGGCGCTACCGGGTCCGGCTGGAGCAGAACGAAGTCGGCCGGGCGCTGGGTAGGACTCAGGTTCCTGAGGCGGTGTCCTCATGACCGCGGGGCTTGCCGTCGGGGTCGAGACCGCGCCGCCCGCACCGCGGCGTAGGCGGATCTCGCCGACGTGGTACTGGGTCGCGGCCGTGGGTGCGGTCGCGGTGGTCGCGCTGGTGCGGGTGTTCACCGGGGCGAACGACCTCACCTCGCGCGGCACCGTGCAGGCCGCGCTGACCGCCGCGGTGCCGATCGCCCTGGCCGGGTTGGGCGGCCTGTGGGCGGAACGGGCCGGCGTGGTCAACATCGGGCTCGAGGGCATGATGGTGCTCGGCACCTGGGGCGCGGGTTTCGCCGGCTACCAGTGGGGTCCGTGGGCCGGGGTGCTGTTCGGCCTGGTGATGGGCGCGCTCGGCGGGCTGCTGCACGCGGTGGCCACGGTGACGTTCGGGGTGGACCACATCATCTCCGGCGTGGCGATCAACCTGCTGGCGCCCGGGCTCGCGCTGTTCCTGTCCAAGGTGTACTTCTCGAACGCGCCCGGCGGCGGGCAGAAGCAGTCGCCGCCGATCCGGGATGCCCAGCACATCACGGTTCCGGGCCTGTCCTCGTGGCTGGAGACGTTGGAGCGCAAGCACTGGTGGCTGGTGTCCGATGTGGCCGGTCTGCTCGGCGGGCTGACCACGCAGGTGTCGCTGCTGACGATCATCGTGGTGCTGCTGCTGATCGGCAGCGTGTTCGTGCTCTGGCGCACATCGTTCGGGCTGCGCCTGCGTTCCTGCGGTGAGGCTCCGGTCGCGGCCGAGTCGCTGGGCGTGAACGTGTACCGCTACAAGTACGCGGCTGTGATCATGTCCGGGGCGCTGGCCGGGTTGGGCGGGGCGTTCCTGGCGGTGAGCTCCAGCCAGTTCCGGGACGGGCAGACCGGCGGGCGCGGCTTCATCGGCCTGGCCGCCATGATCTTCGGCAACTGGCGCCCCGGCGGGCTGGCCACCGGGGCCGGGCTCTTCGGCTACACCGACGCCATGCAGCTGCGCGGCGCCGACGCGGTGCACGCGCTGCTGCTGTTGCTGTGTATCGCGTTGCTGGTGCTCGCCGTCGTCCAGGCACTTTCCGGCCGGCGGGTGATCGCCGCGGTGGCCGCTGTGCTCGGGCTCGCGTTCGGCTGGTGGTTCCTGGTGACCGACGCGCTGCCCCCGGAACTTGTCGGCGCGGCGCCCTACGTGGTGACGCTGCTCGTGCTGGCGCTGGCCTCGCAACGGTTGCGCATGCCGAAGGCGGACGGTCAGGTCTACCGCAAGGGCGAAAGCGGATGACCGCGTCCACTGTGGACTGGAGCGGGCTGCGCTCCAAGGCCGTCGAGACGGCCTGGCAGGCCTACTGCCCGTACTCCGGCCTGCAGGTGGGCGCCGCAGCGCTGGTCGACGACGGCCGGATCGTGGTCGGCTGCAACGTGGAGAACGCCTCCTACGGCCTGAGCCTGTGCGCCGAGTGCACCCTGGCCGGCCAGCTCCGCCTCACCGGCGGCGGCCGCCTGGTGGCACTGGCCTGCCGCAGCGGCTCGGCCGACCTGCTCATGCCGTGCGGCCGCTGCCGCCAGATCATCTACGAGCTGGGCGGCCCCGAGTGCCTCCTGGACACCCCCGACGGCCCACTCCCGATGAGCTCCGTCCTCCCACACGCCTTCGACCCCGGACAGCTGCCATGAGTGTTGAGCCGATGTCCGCGGTCGACGTGATCCGGACCAAACGCGACGGCGGCCGGTTGACGGACGACGCCATCGACTGGGTCGTCGACGCCTACACCCGCGGCGTGGTCGCCGACGAGCAGATGTCCGCGCTCGCCATGGCGATATTCCTCAACGGCATGGACGCCGCCGAAACCGCCCGCTGGACCCGCGCCATGGTCAACTCCGGCGAGCGGTTGGTCCTGTCGTCCTCCCGCCCCACCGTCGACAAGCACTCCACCGGCGGCGTCGGCGACAAGATCACCCTGCCGTTGGCGCCCCTCGTCGCCGCCTGCGGCGCCGCCGTCCCCCAGTTGTCGGGCCGCGGCCTGGGTCACACCGGCGGCACCCTCGACAAGCTCGAGTCGATCCCGGGTTGGCGCGCCCAACTGTCCACTTCGGAAATCCGCGCCCAGCTGGATTCGGTCGGCGCCGTCATCTGCGCCCCCACCTCAGGCCTGGCCCCGGCAGACCGCAAGCTCTACGCCCTCCGCGACGTCACCGCCACCGTCGAGTCGATCCCCCTGATCGCCAGCTCCATCATGAGCAAAAAGATCGCCGAAGGCGCCCAATCCCTCGTCCTTGACGTCAAAACCGGCTCCGGCGCCTTCATGCGCCGCCTCGACGACGCCCGAGCCCTAGCCGAAGCCCTCGTCTCCATCGGCACCGACCACGGCCTCAAGATCTCGGCGTTGATCACCGACATGTCCGTCCCCCTGGGTCATGCCGTCGGCAACGCCCTCGAAGTCGCCGAGTCCGTCGAAGTCCTCCAGGGCGGCGGCCCCCCCGACATCATCGAACTGACCGTCGCGTTGGCCCGCGAAATGCTCTCCCTGGCCGGCATTTCCAATGTGGACCCCGCCGAAGTCCTCGCCTCCGGCCGCGCCTACGAGGTGTGGCACGCCATGATCACCGCCCACGGCGGCGACCCCGACGCCCCCCTACCCCGCCCCAGCCACCTCCACACGGTGCCAGCCCCCACCACCGGCACCCTCACCACCCTCGACGCCCGCGCGGTCGGTATCGCCGCCTGGCGCCTGGGCGCCGGCCGCGCCCGCAAAGAAGACCCCGTCCAACCCGCCGCCGGCATCCTCCTACACGCCAAACCCGGCGACCAGGTCGAAGCCGGCGCACCCCTCCTAGAACTCCACACCAACACCCCC
>NZ_DASYTH010000054.1:0-53910 GCF_036002505.1 Actinophytocola sp.
GCAGCGGTGTGCGGTCAGCGCCGGGATGCCGAGGCTGGCGCCCAGCTCGAAGGGCGCCTCTTCGGGGAGGGGTACTGCCTGCCGGGCGGGTACCGTCACGTACTCCTGTGCCGTCCCGTCGGTGCGTTGCCAGGCCGCCTCCCACAGCCATACCCGCTGGCCCACGGACAACCCGCCGGCCCCCGGGCCGATCGCGTCGACCACGCCGGCGCCGTCCTGGTTGGGCACGATCTCCCCGTCCGGCTCCGCCGTGCGGCGGTGGGCCTTCCAGTCCGTCGGGTTGACCCCGGACACCACGACCCGCACCCGCACCTCGCCCGGACCCGGTTCGGGCACCGGCCGCTCGATCAGCTCGAAACCGCCGTCCTTCGCGTAGATGATCGCTCGCATATCCGTTCCAAGCCGGTGCGCCGGCGGCTTGTTCCCGACGATCGGCGGGTCCATCTGTTTGGGCCCAAATGGTTACCCTGCGGGGTGTGACCGGCAACCACACGCACCAGGTGCGGATGCGAGCCGTCGCCAATCTGCACCGGGCCGCCGCCGCGGTCCGGCTGCACCTGGAGAACACCGTGCTGCGCGAGCCGGATCTGACCTGGACCGCGTTCACCGTGCTCCGGGTGGTGTGGATCTGGGGTGAGATGGAGACCCGGCACGTCGCCGCCGAGGCCGGGATCAGCAAGGGCACGCTCACCGGTGTGGTGAAGACGCTCGAGGCCCGCGACCTGGTCCGGCGCACCCGGCACGCCACCGACCGCCGGCTGGTCCTGCTCTCCCTGACCCCGTCCGGCGAGCGCCTGATGTCCCGGCTGGGCCCGGAGTTCACCGCGGCGGAGGATCTGGTGACCCGGCGCCTGGCCGCCGCCGACTGCCGCAATCTGGCCGACCTGCTCGGAAAACTGGTGAACTCGGCCGAGAGCTGAACCTGCTAGGTTGTTTGGGCTCAAACGACCTGGGAGGCGCGCCTTGGTTGCTGTGGACACCAGAAACGTGGATTCCAAACATTGGATCGGCGGCAAGCGGGTCGACTCACCGGCGACCTTCCCGGATCTCTCTCCGATTGACGGCACGGTGATCGCCGACATCGCCCGCGGCGGGGCGATCGAGGTGGACGCCGCGGTGGCCGCCGCTCGGGCGGCTTTTCCCTGCTGGGCCGGCACATCCCGGGCCGAGCGGGCCCGGGTGCTGCACGCCGTCGCGGACGGTGTGGAGCGGCGGATCGACGAGCTCGCCGCGCTGGAGGCCGCCGACAGCGGCTCGGTGGTCCGGTGGAATCGCGGCACGATGATGCCCAGGGTGGTACGCAATTTCCGGTTCTTCGCCGATTGGCTGACCAATTCCCTCGGCCATCCGGATTTCCATACCGATGGGCATGAAAACCACGTGACCTGGGAGCCGGCCGGGGTGTGCGCGCTGATCACCCCGTGGAACGCGCCGCTGATGCTGGCGTCCTGGAAGGTCGCGCCGGCGCTGGCGGCCGGCAACTCCGTGGTGCTCAAACCCGCGGAGTGGTCCCCGCTCACCGCGTCGCTGCTGGCCGACATCGCCGCCGAGGCGGGCCTGCCGGACGGTGTGCTCAACGTGCTGCAGGGCTACGGCGACGAGGTCGGCGCGCTGCTGGTCGAGCATCCCGACCTGGACCGGATCAGCTTCACCGGGTCGGTGGCCACCGGCCGGCTGGTCGCGGCGGCGGCCGGGGCCAACCTCACGCCGGTCAGGCTGGAGCTGGGCGGGAAGTCCCCGCTGCTGGTGTTCGCCGACGCCGACCTCGACCTGGCCGTCGACATCGCGGTCGGCCAGTACGCCAACGCCGGCCAGTTCTGCCTGGCCGCGAGCCGGGTGCTGGTCGACGCGGCGATCGCGGACGAGTTCACCGAGCGGTTCGTGGCCCGCGGAGCCGAACTGCGGCAGGGCGATCCCCGTGACGAGCAGACCGATGTCGGCCCGCAGATCCACCCCGAGCACTTCGCCCGGGTGGACGGATTCGTGCTGCGTTCGCTCGCCGGAGGTGCGACGGCCTTGCTCGGCGGCGGCCCGAACGCGGATCTCGGCGGGCTGTACTACCAGCCGACGCTGCTCACCGGCATGGCGGAGGGCGCGGAGATCCTCACCGAGGAGGTCTTCGGGCCGGTGCTCACCCTGCAGACGTTCGACACCGAGGAGCAGGCCGTGGCGATGGCCAACGGCACCCGGTTCGGGCTGTGCGCGGTGGTGCTCACCGGCGACCGGGACCAGGCCCGGCGGGTCAGCGGCGCCCTGGCGGCCGGCACGGTCTGGGTGAACTGCTTCTACGTGCGGGACCTGCGCGCCCCGTTCGGCGGCGTCAAGGAGTCCGGCATCGGCCGCGAGGGCGGCACCTGGAGCTTCGACTTCTTCTGCGACGTCAAGAACACGGTGACAAGGCACTGAATGACCCATTCAGTGCGCCAGGCGCACTGAATGGGTCATTCATGGCACGAACTAGCTCACGTTCAGCGCGAAGTCATCGACCACGAAGGACGTCTGCAGCGAGATGTCCTCGGTGCCGGTGAATCCGAGCGTCACGGTCTGGCCGGCGAACGCGGCCACGTTGAACGTCCGCAGCTGGTAGCCCGCCGCCTTGTTCAGGTTGGAGAACGTGGCGATGGTCGTCGAGCCCATCCGGACGGTCAGCCTGTCGAACTGGGTGGTGGTGGTCGTCTCCGAGGAGTCGATGTGCAACCAGAACGTCAGGGTGTAGTTGGTGCAACCGGCCGGCAGGGTCACCGACTGAGACAGCGTGTCGGTGTGCGTGGTGCCGTAGCCGTCCATCCAGGCGAACCGGGTGCCGCTGTGCGGCACCTGCCCGGCGAACGCACCGATCACGTTGGCCGTCGCCGTCCATGGCGCCGAACCGACCTCGAAGCCCGGGTTGCCGATCTTCTGGCCGGGGCTCGAGCAGCTGCCCGGCGGGACGATCGTCCAGGTGAACGTGGTCGAACCGCTCTGCGGCGGGCTGGCGCTGTCCGTAGCGGTCACGGTCACGGTGAACGTGCCCGCGGTGCTCGGCGTGCCGGAGATCAGGCCGGTGCCGGCGCTGATCGCGAGGCCGGTGGGCAGCCCGGTGGCCGACCAGGTCAGCGCGCCGGTGCCGCCGCTGGCGGTCATCTGCAGGCTGGTGGCCACGCCGACGGTGCTGGTCCGGTTGCCCGGGTTGGTGACGACCGGTGCGCCGCCGACGGTGCAGGTCGGGTCGGCGGTCTGGGCCGGCACGCTCACCGCGTCCCACGCGGCCTTCACCACGTTGAAGTTGGCGCAGTTGCCCGGGGTCAGGTTCTTGGCCGCCTGCAGCGTCCAGGTCCGGTAGCGCAGGTACGAGCTGCCGGTGGTCTTCATCAACATGGCGTTGTAGAAGATCGTCATGGCGGTCTGCAGGCCGATGCCGGTGATCGTGGAGCCGTTGCACGTCGTGCTGGCCGGTTGGCCGTTGGTCGGGTTGCTGCCGTTGACCAGCAGGTAGTACCAGTGGTTGCCGGGCCCGGCCGCGGCGTGCACCTCGGTGCTCGGGATCGCGGTGGACCAGCAGTTCGGGTCGCCGAGCGCCGCCGGGTTGAACATGTTGCGGATCGGGCCCTGGCCGACCAGGTTGATCTCCTCGCCCACCAGGAAGTCCGGCACGTCGAACGGCGAAGGCTCGTTGGCGAAGCCCTCGGTGGTCGCGCCGAACACGTCGGCCACGAACTCCTGGGTGCCGCCGCCGGAGATGCCGCCCGGGGTGTGGTCGTCGATGCCGTGGCCGAGCTCGTGCGCCACGACGTCGATCGAGCTGATCCTCTGGTTCTGCTGGTTGTGCCCGATCTGGACCTGGGTGCCGTCGTAGAAGGCGTTCAGGTCGTTCAGGCCGATCCGGATCGGCCAGCCGCTGCCGTTGCCGTCGAAGCTGTTGCGGCCCAACCACTGCGAGAGCATCTGCTCCTCGGTCTCGGCGGCGAACAGCGCGTCCAGGCCCTCGGTCTCGCGGTCGGTGGTGTTTCCGTTGCCCCACACGTCGTCCGCACCGCTGAAGGTGGCGTTGCCGGTCGCGTTCTGCGCCTGGACCGTGGGGTGTGCCGGGTCGCGCAACAGGAACGTGCTGCCGGACTGGGTGGTGCTGACGGTGATCGGGTTGGGGCCGTTGTAGCCGGACGTGCCGGTGCCGTGCATCACGTGTTCCTGGGTGTGCAGCACGGCGCCGGTGGCGGCGTCGACCGCGACGGTGAGCCGGCTCGGGCCCTCGGCGTTGCTGCCGGCGACCGTGGTCTCCCAGGCCAGCTTCGGGCTGCCGAGTGCGAAGACGGCCAGCCGCGTGCTCTCCACCCGGTCCACGGTGGACAGCTGGCCGCGGGCCACGGACTCGGCCTTGTCCTTGCTGACCGACGGGGTGGTGCTGGCCAGGTTGATGGTCTGGTCCTGGGCGACCGAGGTGCTCAGCACCTGGCCGGCCGCGTTGGTGACCACGACGAAGTCGCCGCCGACCACCGGAAGGCCCTTGTAGCTGCGGTCGTAGGAGACGTACTGCAGGCCGTGGGACGAGATCACCCTGTGCTGGGTGAAGGAGTCGTCGGTGCTGGCGTGCAGCTCGGCGGAATGGTTGGCGACCAGGCTGCTCGCCGCGTCGGCCGCCAGCGTCGCGGCGTCGATGCTGGCGCCACCCTGGGGTTGTGCCTGTGCGGTGGTGGCGGCCACGGTGGCGGCGATCAGCGCGCCCGCCGCGGCTAAGACGACAACGCGTCTGCGTGTCATTTATCGATCTCCTCGCAGGGCGAACGCGACCCCAGAATTGCCCTCGCTGGGATCGCATACGGATAGAGGTTGAGCGGAACAAGGATGGTCGCTCGCAGTCCGTGGCACAAGAGTGGCCGACCGTCAACGTATTAACAGATACGGAGCGGCTAGGGGGTTGCCGTGTTAACGAGCGCAAACCGGGCAAACCGGGGCGCCCCCGGTCACCGAGCGTACCGGCGTTATTGGCAAGGATAACCATGTTCCATCACTGGGCGAGTGCGGCGGACTGACGGTGTGGAACCCGTTCTGGCAGGCGCTTTCCATCGCCATTTCTGAAGGCGGTCTCACATTGGTCAGAAAATGCCACTGAAAGGTCAACGAGATGTCGTGGCCGCGCCGGTGACGGCCGCCTCCATGCCGCGCAGCACGGCTTCGGCGTTGGCGGGGGAGACGTGCCGGGTGTCCACGCGCAGGCGGATGTCCACTGTGGCCGGCACGTTGTTGATGTGGAGGAAGAACCGTTCGCCGGTCTGGTTGACCGGCGGCACATGGCGCAGTGTGGTCCGGCCCGCCGCCCGCACCTGCTCCGCGGTCGGTGCCGGCCGGGTCTGGTCATCGCGCTGTACCCGGCGGTCGTTGTAGTAGCACGACAGTTCGATCCGCTCGCCCCGCTCGGCTTGGACGCGGTTGATCAGCTCCTGCCTGGCGACCGGGTCGGAGTACGCGTTCTTGGTCGCGCGCAGGGATGCCCGCCAGGCCCGGGCGACGACCTCGTCGAAGCTCGCGTCGGCGTCGACGACGCACAACCCCGGGTGGCTGACCGTGCTGACACTGTCCGCGAGGCCGGGCCGGAACCGGTTGCTCACAACGCTTTGCGTGACGACCGGGTTGATGCCGATGACCTTGGCCTGCGCCACCGCGAACGCGGCGAGCAGCACCGCCGAGGTGGTGACGGCGTTGCGGGCCGCGACCGCGAGCGCGGCCAGGTGCGCCGCCGGGGAGGAGAACCAGACCTCCCAGAAGGGAGGCACGTGTGCGTCGGTCGGCCCGGGGAACCGCCGGGCCGGGATCGTGCGCAGCGCGTTCTCCCAGTACCGCAGGGCCGCCTCGCTCTGCCGCCGCCCGGCCGGCGACCGCTGCCATCGGGCCTGCTCCAGCGGCGGCATCCCGGTGACCGGTCCCGCTCGGTCCATTGTGGACAGCTCGGCCTTCAGCACGGCCAGCCCGAACCCGTCGCTCGCCAGATGGCTGCACAGCGACACCAGGTGCGTGGGCCGGCCCCCGTGCCGGACCGCGGCCATCCGCACCGGCCACTCGTTGACGTAGTCGAACTCCACGTCGTAGTAGCGGGTCCACAACGCCTCAGCCACCCCGCCCGGGTCCCCATCGGTGTCCACGATCTCCAACGGGAACTCGCCCGCGCTGCTGACCACCTGCCGAGGCTGGTCTCCGGCGCCGAACTCCAACCTGGTCCGCAGCGAGGGATGACGACTGATCATGAACCGCACCATCGCCGCGACGTCCTCGACGGTCGCCCCCTCCGGTAGCGGCACCACGCCACCGATCCCCAGCGACGACCGGTTCCGCCGCATGGCCGGCCACATCTCACGTTGTCCCCAGGACAGCTCACCGGAACCCGAGCCGTCCCCCTCGAACCCAACCAGGATCTGCACCCAACCGAATATGTCACGCTTTCCCTGACGCACAAGGGATGTGGCCGATTTACCGCGTTCCTGCCCAAACCGCGTCAGGCGGGCACCTCGATCCGTTGCCTCCCTCAAGCGACGGCGCTGACCAGCGCGGACTCCATGCCGTGCAGGAACGCCTCGGTGTCGGCCGGCGACACGTACCGGGTGTCCACCGACAGCCGGATGTCCACGGTGCCCGGCACATCGTTGATGTGGAAGAAGAACCGCTCGCTCGACCCGTCGATCGGGCGCACCCAGCGCAGCGTGGTCCGGCCGCGGGCGGCGCTGATCTCCGGTGCGCCGGGGATGTGCCCGTTCGGCTCCTCGCGGTGGCGCACCCGCCGGTCGTTGTAGAAGCAGGAGAGGTCGACCGGCTCGCCGCGCTCCCGTTCGACGCGCTCGATCAGCGCCTGCTTGCCGGCCGGGTCGAAGTAGGCGTTCTTGTTCGCCCGCAGCAACGCCCGCCAGACCCGGACGACGGCCTCGTCGAACGGGACGCCCGCGACGTCGATCACGCACAGGCCCGGGTGGCTGACCGTGCTGACCGAGCCGGCGAGGCCGGGCCGGAAGCGGTTGCTCACCACCACCTGCGTGACCACCGGGTTGACGCCGGTCACCGTGGCCAGCGCCACCGCGAACGCGGCGAGCAGCACCGACGAGGTGTTGGCCGTGGTGCGTGCGGCGATCGCGAGGGTGGCCAGATGTGCCGCGGGCGAGGAGAAGTTGACCTCCTGGAGGGTCGGCTCGTGCCACCGGTCCGAGCCGCGGAACCGGCCGGGCGGGATGGTCCGCAGCACCGTCTCCCAGTACGCCAGCGCCGCGTCGCTCTGCCGCCGCCCGGCCGGACTCCGTTGCCAGCGGGCCTGTTCCAGCGGCTGGGTCGCGGTCACCGGGCTGGCTCTATCCATTGTAGACAGTTCGGCTCGAAGCACGTTCAGCCCGAACCCGTCGGTGGCCAGGTGGGTGCAGACAAACACGGCATGGGTGGGCTGGCCGCGGTGCCGGACGACGGCCGCGCGCATCGGCCATTCGTGGACGTAGTCGAACACCACGTCGTGGTACCGGGTCCACAGCGCCGCGGCGAACCCGGCCGGATCCTCGTCGGTGTCGATGATCTCGAGCGGGATCTCGCCCGCGCTGCTGACCACCTGCCGGGGCTGGTCTGCGGCGTCGAACCGCAGCCGGGTGCGCAGCGACTGGTGGCGGCTCATCATGAACCGCACCATGTCCGCGACATCCTCGACGGTCGCGCCGCCGTCCAGGGGCAGGACGCCGCCGATCCCCAACGACGACCGGTGCCGGCACATGGTCTGCCACATCTCCAGCTGGCCCCAGGAAAGCTCACTGGAACCGGAGCCGTCACCCTCGAACGGCACAAGGATTCGCACCCAACCGAATATGTCCGCGCTTTCCCTGCCGCACAAGGGACATGGCTGATTTACCGCTCGCCCGTCCAGCCCCGCCAAACGAACACCTCGATCCGGACCACCGGACCCTCCGGCGGCTGTTCGGAGTACTGCGCATACTTGGCGGCCAATGCCCTGAGCGGTTCGTCCTGTTCATCCTCGGGCAGCACCTCGGCGAGACCATCGGCCCGCACCCACCACAGCCGCGACCAGTCCTCCTCGTAGTGGTCCGCGAGCAGGCACACCTCCGGCCGCTCCCGGATGTTCCGCAACCGCCGAAGATCGTTGGTGCGCTTGGGTTTGTGGTCCACAGCCGTGAACACCACGTCGCCGCGCACGGCGAAGGTGACCGGCACCAGGTGCGGCCGGCCATCGCGCCCCACGGTGCCCAGCCGCGCCACCCTCGCCGCGCTGAACCGCGCCCGCGCCTGCTCCTTGTCCACGTCCACCGGATGAGGCTAGAGGAACAGCGGCATCGGGTTGAGATCCTCGTACCCGGTGGGCGTGGCCAGCCGGCCGAGCCGGACCGGCACGTCGTAGAGCCGGCCCGGGGCGAAACGCGCCCAGAAGCCGCGCAGCCCGGGCACGATGACCTTCACCACCGGCAGGCCGATGTCCGGGCGGGTCTGGTCGAGCACCAGCACCTCGAGTCCGGCCGCCTCGAGCCGGGCGCGCACCGACGCGGTGTCCTCGGCGATATCGGCCGTGAAGGCGTACCCGTAGTCCGCGGGTTCACGTTGCGGCACCGAGGGATCCGGAACCAGGTACAGCGCCTTCGCCACGGTGGCGTGCGCCCACCAGCGTCGCGCGTCCGGATCGTCCGAAGTGGACTCCTCGGTGAGCATGGCGGGCAGCAGCTGGTTCAGCTCGGTCAGCGCGCGGCGCAGCGCCGTCGCCGGGTCGAGGTGCGCGCCGAAGCCGAAGATGATGTCCTCCCGCGGCCCGCCGGTCCGGCGGGACACCGCGACCATCACCGGTACGCCGAGGTCGGAGGTCACGTCCAGCACCCAGACCTCGCGGGCAAGGCCGGCGTAGACGTCCTGGAGCTCGGTGAGCCAGGGATCGCCGAACGCGTCCAGCGCCACGCCCGGCGCCCGGGTCCGGTTGTACCACCAGATCGCCACCGCATCGCGCTCCACGAGCTCGAGCATTCCCTGCAGCACGGCGTCTTCCAGGGTGGCGCCGGCCGCGTTGCCGTTCGAGTCGGCGCGCACGTACACCGGACCGTGGCCGGCGGGCCCGCCGAAGTACAGCAACCCGGTGGGCAGCAGGCGTTCCCGCTCTCCGGTGAGCGACCAGACCGGCGTCCAGTCCAGCACCGCCTTGCTGTCGAACGGATCGCACACGTACTGGAAGGCCGCGTGCGCGGCGTTCCACCGGGCCCGGTCCGGGTACTGGCGCGGGTGGAACAGCTGGCAGGTGTCCGGGTGGACGGCGGCGCTGCCGAGCTCGTCGAAGCTGGCCCGCACGCGTTCCTCGTCGCCCTCGAACCATGCGCTGTGCCGTTCCAGGCCTTCGGCCAGCGCGCTCACCTCGGCGTCGACCGGCGTGACCCCCTTGCCGCCGTTCTCCTGCCGAAGGGCTCCGCGCAGGTGCTCCGCACCCCGGGCGCCGAGCGCGAGGTTCGGGCCGGAGCGGAAGGCGTTCAGGAACACCGGACCGCGGGTGTCCCGCCGGATCTCCTTCACCACACCGGTCACCGGGCTGACCAGGTGCCGGTAGGTGTCCAGGATCCGCTCCGGCGGCACGGCCCGGTGCCCGCCGCCGGTGGTGTGCGCCTTCGGCCGGCTGCCGAGCACCACCGGCCGGCGCGCCTGCCGGCGCATGATCGAGCTGTCGCCGCACGAGGCGCACTGCGGGCGCGCCCGGATCTCGTGGTGCCGGCCGGTCAGGTCGCGGCTGTCGAAGATCCATACGTGGCGCTGCCCGGGATGGCGGTGGCCGGCCAGCCAGTTGCCGGCGTCCAGCGCGACCAGGTTCAGCGCCACCGCGGTCAGCGCCGGAACGGTCGCCGGCGCCCCGGCCACCGGGCGGGGCAACCCGAGCGCGGTCCGCACGTGCGCCTCGACCGGGCGGTTGGCCCGCAACCGGGTGGCCAGGCAGTGCCAGCACGGGCCGTCTCCGGGGGTGAACACCGGCCCGAGCCACACCCGCGGGCCGGCCGGCCGCGCCAGCAGCCAGGGCCGGCCCGCCGCGCGGTGCTCCGCGTCGATGCCGGCGAGATCATCCGCCAGATAGTCGTCGCACAGCACGACGGACAGGTCGGCGGGACCGGTGCCCGGCTCCGCCTTGAGGCCCGCGGCCCGCAGCGCGTCCAGTGCGGGGCCGGGCTCGACCCCGGCGGTGATCAGGGCGATCCGGCCGGGCTCGGCCTCGCCGGGCGCCACCCCGCAGGCATCCTGGTAGGCGAGGGCCAGCGGATCGGTGTCCGGCCCGGCCGGTGCGCGCAGCGCGACCAGACCGCGGCGGCCAAGCTTGGCGAGATCAGCCGCGACCTGCTCGGGGTTCGCGCCGGGCGGCAGCTCCCGCCGCAGCGTCGCGAGATCACGGCTGCCGTCCAGGAGCGGTGCGAGGTACTCGATGTACGGGCCCCGCAGTGCGGTCACCGAGTCTTCGGAGAAGACGTAGACCGCGTCACCCGGCACCACTTCCACGCGGAGGTGCCGTCGGAATCCGATGAGCCGATCGCCGGGGCCGCCGGCGACCATCAGCTCTCGAGCCGGTCCGGCGGCGCGAAGCAGGGGCTGACGCTCCCGTCGCCGAAGCAGGCACTGAAGGCCGCCCTGTCGGTGTCGTGCGGGTCGGGGCTGAAGCACGGGTGGCCGTTGCCGTCGCTGCAGAAGGTCGACGTGCAGAACGAAGCCGTCAGGCTCTCGAAGTCATCGATGACGAGACTCGTCGTGACGCTGGGCAGCCGAGCCGGATCAAGGTCGAAGGCCGCCGCCAGCGTGGCGTCGAACTGGTCCATCAGTCCTCCCGATCGGTCGCCGAGCATTGCCAACCTGCCAGTGCGCGGCGTTCCCGTCAACACCACTCCTCACTGGTCATCCAGGGCGATCCGGTCCCGAAGCTGCCGCGCTCCGTCAGCCGCGACGACCGCCAACCGTTCCAGGCTGTCCACGTCGGCGAAGTCCATGATCACGTCTGGGCCGGTGCGTCCGAAGTGGATCGCCGCCCCCAGCCCGCCATCGCGTTCCATCGACAGCGTGATCTCCACGTCCGTATGCACACCGATGGTCGCGTACACCAGTGCTGGATCCGTCCTGACATGCGTTTGCACGGTGACCCTCCTAATTGGTCCGAAGCCGGGGTGGGGCATGATGAGGAGTATCTGGCGGCCGTCATCATGCCATGAGGAATAAAGTACATCCGGCATCGTGGCAGCACCTGTACCCGAAAGAATGAATCTGACTCCCCAGCAGGGACGGAGAGTATGCCTGTCTCAACCACGCCAACCGTGATCCGCCGCTACGTGGCCCTCGAACTGCGCCGGCTCCGCGAGGAGAAGGGTGACATCAATCAGACCAAGGCCGGCGAATACATCGGTTCACGTTCACCCCAATCGGTGATCGCGAAGTTCGAGAAGGGCGACCGGATGCCGAAACTGGGAGATGTCCGCCTTCTCCTGGATCTCTACGGCCACCCCGAGCTGTTCGATCAGTTCCGCGACCTGATGCTGCACACCGCATCGCCCGGACCGGCCTTCGACCTGGACAACGTCAACCTGCCCGAGAACTTCGACATGTATCTGGGTTTGGAACAGGGCGCGTCCAAGATCTTCTCCTACGGCGCGATGACTGTCATGGGTATCTTGCAGTGCCGGCCCTATGCCAAGGCTCTGCTGCGCGGCCACGATCGGGGGTTGTCCGAGGGGCAAATAACGACAACGCTTGATTTGCGGATGCGTCGCCGGTCGGCGCTCGACCGGGCGGACCCGCAACTGGAGTTGGTTGCCGTGATCGATGAGTCAGCGTTGCACCGCCAGATCGGCGGGCCGGCTGTGCTGGCCGAGCAACTCGACTACCTCGTGTCGGCCGCGGGCCGGCCGAACGTGACCATCAGGGTGCTGCCGCACTCGGTCGGCGTGCATCCGGCGCTGCATGGGCCGTTCATCTTGCTGGACTTCCCGATCAAGCGGGATCCCGGTGTGGTTTACCTGGAAGATCGAATCGGAGGCCGCTACCGCGATGACGTCCCCGATATCGACGAGTACCGGTCGGTGGCGCAGCGGCTGCTGGAGCTGGCGCTGTCCGAGAAGCGATCGGTGGCATTGATCAAGAAGGTGCGAAGGGAGATAAGAGCATGAACCCAGCACAGTGGGCCTGGCGGAAGTCGTCCAGGTCGGCGACGAGCGGCGAGTGTGTCGAGGTCGCGTGGGCGTGGCGGAAGTCGTCCAGGTCCGCGACGGACGGCGACTGTGTCGAGGTCGCCTGGCCAGGCCGCATCGTGGCCGTTCGCGACTCGAAGAACCCGGCGGGCGGCCACCTGACCGTCGATCCGGCCGCGCACGCGACATTCCTCGCGATGCTGCGGAACGGCCACTGACCCGTCCGGTCGAGAACGAGTGTGGTACCGAGAGCCCACACGCCGGACAGCACGGAGGTCTCGACCACGATGCATCCTCATGATGACGAGCTCGCACGATTCGAAGCGCAGGGCGCACCGGGTTTGCCCTCAGCCGCCGGGCAAGGCCATGTGGAGCATGACGGCGCGCGCATCTGGTACACGACCTACGGTGCGGGTCCGCCGGTCGTCATGCTGCATGGCGGCCTCGGCCACAGCGGCAATTGGGGCAACCAGTTGCCGGCGGTGATCGGGGCCGGCTGTCGCGCCATCCTCGTCGACAGCCGTGGCCACGGCCGCAGCACGCGCGACGAGCGGCCGTTCACCTACGAGCTGATGGCCTCCGACGTCCTGGCCGTGATGGATGCCGTGGATGTGGACAAGGCCGCGTTCGTCGGCTGGAGCGACGGTGCCTGCATCGCGATGATCCTTGCGATGCAAGCGCCTGAGCGCGTCAGCGGAGTATTCTTCTTCGGCTGCAACATGGATCCCAGCGGCACCAAGGAGTTCCGGTCCACGCCGGTCATCGACCGCTGCTTCGCCCGCCACGCCAAGGACTACGTGGGCCTGTCGGCCACGCCCGGCGGATTCGCGGACTTCGTCGACGCGGTCACCCGGATGCAGCGGACCGAGCCGAACTCCACCGCGCACGACCTGGCCCAGATCCGCGTGCCCGTCACCATCGCGCACAGCGAGCACGACGAGTTCATCAGGCGCGACCATGCCGAGTACCTCGCGCGGACAATTCCCGGCGCGGACCTGTCCATCCTCCCCGGCGTCAGCCACTTCGCGCCGCTGCAACGGCCCGAGGTGTTCAACGTGGAGATGCTGAGCCTCGTCCGCAGGGCGACGGCAGTCACCTGATCACCGTCCTCGACCGGCGCCTGCCGGTGGCCTTCTCGGTGGAGAGACCTTCGGCGAACCACTACCGAGCCGAAACCGTTTGGGGAGCGCTGTTCCAGCCGGTGAGCGAGACCACGGGGGTGGCGCCGTGGAGATCGGTGACGGCGTAGCGGGCGGTGATGGTCTGGGTCTCGCCGGGCCAGAGGGTGAGGTTGTTCTCGCTCCACAGGATGGGGAGCACCTGGTTGTCGCCGGGGAGTGGGGAGCCGGCGGTGGTGCCGCGGCGGACGTCGGCGCGGAGTTGGAAGCCGACCGTGGGGCGGGACGACACGTTGCGCACGGTGACCGTGGTGATCATGTCCTCGCCGCTGGGCGCGGAGCTTGCCGTGACCTGGATCTGGGCGGGCGCAAGGGTTTGCAGGCCGGTGAGGTCGGCGTAGCCGTTCGGGGCGAACTCGGTGCCGCTGCCCTCGCCGAGGGTCCGGGCGAAGTCGACCACGTCCGGTTTGGTGGACAGCCAGTAGACGTTGCGGCTGACCACGCGGTCGCCGGCGGTGAGGGTGAGCTTGAGGAAGTAGGTGGGGGAGATGCCGGTTGGTACCGCGGGGCGCAGCACGGTCGCAACGTCCTGACTGGACAGTGCGGGCACGTCGGCGCGGTGCGTGGCGCGCGTGGTTCCGTTGAGGTCGACGAACTCCGCCGCGACCCGCAGCCCGGTCTGCCGCTGCCGGGTCAGGTTCGCCACCTTGATGGAGCCGTCGTCGTAGGCGTACATCACGTGCACCGGCTCGCCGGCCTTCTGCGCGCCGAAGTAGACGCCGGGCTGGTCGAGGTCGAAGCCGTAGAGCTCCCACTGCAGGGACGGCCACGCCTTGTTGAGCTGCCAGTAGATCAGGCCGGTGCTCGGGTTGGCCGGGTCCTTGGCGTGCCCGAGGTAGGCCTCGAACTGCGCGCGGGTCACCTCGTACCCGCCGGCCTGCGCGATGCGCTGGTAGGACGCCAGGTCCGACCAGTGGCCGTAGCGGTTCCACAGTGGAGTGTTGTAGCGGCCGAGCCGGCCCACGGCGGTGTAGTCGTCGAAGGGGCTGGTGTGGTAGATGTCCGGGCCGGTGCCCTTTCCGTTGGTGGAGCTGACATCCCAGAGCTGGCCCTGCTCGGCCGGGGTGAGGAACCGGTTCAGCGAGTCGGGTGTCGGGATCGTGTTGCCGTTCCCGGTCTCGGTGTCGTAGCCGAACGCGCCGCCGGCGTTGGTGAAGTCCCCGCCCAGGTTCATCTCCGGCCCGTTGTTCCACCAGTAGCTCGGCGGCGAGTAGTTGTACGGCCCCTCCTTCGCGCCTGCCTGCCCGAGCTGCGCGGACGCCTTGTACTCGGCCGAGGCGATCTGCGGCAGCGCCCAGTCGGCCGCCCGGAACGCGTCGAGGAAGATCTTCTCCTTGTCCGGGTCCGGTTCGTTGTCGCTGCCCTGGAAGAAGCAGAACACGCTGGGGTGGTCGCGGAACCACCGCGCGACGTTCGCCGCCTGGTTCGCCGCGCTGGCCTTGATCTGGGCGTTCCACCGGGACGAGTCCTGCTCCCACTTGTCGCAGCACTGCCAGCCCGGCATGGCCAGGACGCCCATCCGGTCCATCTGCCGCAGCATGTCGTCCGGCGGGAAGTTTCCCTCGAGCCGGATCGTGTTCAGCCCGAGGTTGCGCACGTAGCTGAGCTGGTCGTGAATGTTCTTGGGGCTGTAGCGCAGGAACAGCTCCTGCGACCACCCGCCGCCGCGGATCACGAGCGGCTGACCGTTGATGACGAACTGCCGGTACCCGTCCGGCGCGAGCGTCCGGCCCGGCACCACCGGGGTCAGGTGCGAGGTGACCGTGCGGATGCCGAAGTCCTCGGCCTGCTCGTCGCTCCGCGTCCCGCCGGCGTCGGCCCGCACCGCGAGGTGGTACATCGGCTGGTCGCCCATCTGGTAGGGCCACCAGACCGCCGGGTGCGCCAGGCGCAGCGCCGGCAGCGTGACCGTCCGGGTGGTCCCCGCCGGCATCGTCACCCTGGTGCTGAACGGAAGCAGCGTGCCGGGCCGGGAGATCTCCCCGGACACCGTGGTGGTCACCGCGGCGCCGGTGTTGTTGCGCAGGTCCGCCTTGACGGTGAGCTCGGAGCTGCTCAGGTCGGCCGCGTTGCGCTGCACCACATGGGCGTTGCGCACCGAGATCGCGCCGTCCTGCTCGAGCGCGGGGGCGAACTGCAGCCCGGTCCAGTTGTCCGGCGAGTCCGGGTTCCAGTCCACCATGTCCAGCGTCAGGAAACCCTTGTTCTCGCTGGTGTCGTTGCGGAACATGTCCAGCGCGATCGCGTTCGCCCCGTCCCGCAGGTGCGGCGTGAGGTCGTACTCGAACCGCGAGTACGCCCCCTGCAGCTGGCCCTGATCGGCGATCTTGGTGCCGTTGACCCACAGGTTGGCGCGCGACAGCACCCCGTTCATCACCAGGAACGAATGCCGCCCCGGCCGCGGGTGCAGCGTCACCTCGTTGCGGTACCACCAGTTCACCGTGAACTGGTCGGCCGGCACCCGGGCCAGGTTGTCGGACCTGAAGACGTCCGGGAACCGCCCGTTCTCCAGCAGCCCCGCCATCAGCGTCTCCGGCTGCGAGATCGGCAACCACCCCGCCGTCGAATACCCCGGCTGCGAGACCCGCGCCCCCGCATCCCGCACCACCGCCGAGGACTGGATCCTCCACCCCTGCACCAGCTCGCCGGCCGGCGTCCCGGCCGGCTCCGCCCCCGCCCCCGAGACCGGAAGGGTCGCCAGAACCAACGACGCGACGATGGCGAACTGCCGCATGACGGCTCCCTCGAGTCCGGTGCTAGTAGATAGGAACCTTAACTAACAGATAAGGTCTAGTCCTCTCCCCGGCCGACGTCAAGGGCTCACCTGCGGGGGTCAAGGGCGATGAAGGGGGCCTTCCTCACGCTGGGCGTGAGGAAGGCCCCCTTCATCGCATCCCGAACCGGCTAGAGAACCACGGGGATCTTCTCGTCCTCGGCGACCTCCGGCATCTCGGGTGCCTTGCCGCGCGGCAGGAGCAGCGCGGGCAGGAAGGCGACCGCGAGCAGGACCAGCGACCACACGAAGGTCGAGCCGAACGCGTCGGCGATCAGCGGGTTGATCGTGGCCCGGGCCTCCGGTGGAACTCCTTGTGCCGCACCGAGTCCGCCGCGGGAGCCGGTGGCGGGCAGGCGGTTGGCCAGCTCGCTGGAGAGAATCACCGACATGGTCGCGGTGCCGATCGAGGCGCCGATCTGCTGCACGATGTTCAGCGACGTGGACGCGTTGGCGACGTCGGTCCTGGTGATCGTGCGCAGCGCCGCGGACATCATCGGCATCATGGTCATGCCCATGCCGAGGCCCATCACGAACAGCGCGCCGCCGAGCAGCCAGTAGGAGGTGTCCGCGCCGAGTTGGGTGAACACCACCATGGCCCCGACGATGACCACGATGCCGGTCTGGGCGATCCGGGCCGGGCCGTACCGGTCGGCGATCACCCCGGCCAGCGGCATCGTCAGCATCGCGCCGATGCCTTGGGGGGCGAGGAGAAGCCCGGCGCTGAGCGCGGTCTCCATCCGCACCGTCTGGTAGTACAGCGGGAACATCAGCATGGCGCCGAAGAACGCGACCACGAACAGCACCATGGCGATGGCCGACACGGAGAACGTGCGGTTGGCGAACAGCTTCAGGTCGATCAGCGGGTACCGGGTGCGCAGCGCGCGCACGATGAACGCACCGATCAGCACAACCCCACCCAGCGCCGGGATGAGCACCTCGGCGTGGCCCAGGCCGCCGTGCTTCGGCACCTGCGCCAGCCCGTAGATCAGCGCGGCGAGGCCCGGGGAGAGCATGAGCAGGCCGGGCACGTCCAGCTTCTCGGTCGGCTTCGGCTCGTCCTTGTCCAGGATCCGCAGGCCGAGCACGAACGCGACGATGCCGACCGGCACGTTGATGAAGAAGATCCACCGCCAGGAGATGTCGTCGACCAGCCAGCCGCCCAGGATCGGGCCGAAGATCGGACCGAGCAGCATCGGCACGCCCAGCACGCTCATCACCCGGCCGACCCGCTGCGGGCCCGCCGCCTGGGTGAGGATCGTCATGCCGGCCGGCATGATCATGCCGCCGCCGAGCCCCTGCAGCACCCGGAAGAAGATCAGCGATTCCACCGACCACGCGGTGCCGGCCAGCGCCGAGCCGGCCAGGAACAGCGCGATCGCGGTCAGGTAGAGCCGTTTCGTGCCGAACCGGTCGGCCGCCCACCGGCTCAGCGGGATGACCGTGGCCAGCGCCAGCGTATAGCCGGTGACCACCCACTGGATCGTCTCCAGCGACGTGTCGAACTCCACGGACAGCTTGTTGATCGCGACGTTGACGACCGTGATGTCGAGGATCGACATGATCGCGCCCAGCACCACGACCGAGCCGATGGCCAGCAACCTCCGATCGAGCCCGGCGCCGCCTGAGGCGGCCGCGGGCCTGCCCCCCTCACTCATTCCCTACTCCTTCTCTCGGAACTCCGGCCGGGACAGGATCGGCGCCAGCGCGTTGTACAGGTCGGTCCGCTCCCGGTCGGTGAGCAGCCCGGCGAACGTCCGGAGCGGCTCCTGCTGTGCCTTGCTCAGCCGCTCGATGAGGCGGTTGCCGGCGTCGGCCAGGCTGATCCGCTTCACCCGGCGGTCGTGCTCGTCCTCCCTGCGGACCACCATCCCGGCCCGGACCAGCGAGTCCACCGCCCGCCCGGTGGCCGCCACGGAGAGCCCGAGCCGCTCGGCGAGCTCGTGCAGGGCCAGCTCGTGGTCGCTGGTGTCCAGGATGAACAGCGTGCAGAGGTGGGAGAACGGCAGGTCCAGCCCGGCCGCGAGCTGCATGCTGCCCGCGTCCCCGAGCCGCTTCAGGTGCGTGGTGAGGTGGATCAGCGCACCGGTGAGCGCGTCAGCCGACACTCGAGTTACTTGCACGGGCGCAACCATAACCTGCGAGCAACTGCTGTGTCGTCACATTTATTGTGTGATCGCAACCACGGTCTCGGCGGGGAGCAGTGGAACGAGCAGGTGCCGGCTGGTCATCCCGGCGGCCTTGGCCGAGACCGCGGCCAGCTCCCGGTACAGCGGCGGCTCGTCCCGCAGCCGCCAGAGCACCTCCGCCCGCACCCAGGCCGCCTCCCGCGCCTGACCGATGCGCCAGCTGCTCAGCAGGTGCACGAACGGGCCGAGGCGATCACCGAGCTCGCGCTCCAGGTCCGCCAGCAGGGTCCGGCGGATCTCCGCCTCGAGCTCCTCGAGCACCTCGTTGACCCGCCGGAAGTCGTAGGCGACCGAGCCCTCGCCGGGCGCGGTGTGCTCGGCGGCGCAGGTGTCCACGACGGCGAGCGCCAGATCGTGGTTGATGTGCGCGTTCATGCCGGCGACCACGAACTGCGCGGCATGCACCCGGCGGTCCGCGCGCTGCTTGAACAGCGGTCGCCAGGCCGCGTCCACCCGCCGGCCCGCCGCGGCGTCGTCGACCGCGGCGAAGTACCGGTCGGCGAAGACCACGTCGAGGTGCTCGGTGAACCGGGCGTCGGCGAAGAACCCGTCCCGGAGCCGCTCCTGGATCCGCTCGGTGGTCAGCCGGTACACCCAGTTGAACCAGCGAACCCCGTCCCGCGGGTCGGTCGATTCCTCGATGTCCCGCATCCGGACGATGACCTCGCTGATACTCCCTGTCATCGCCCCGATGTTAGCGGCATCTCCGCCGGTTGCCGGGTCCGCTCGGCCCACCGGACGGCCGGGGTCATTGCCACCGCGGCCAGCACGAACAACCCGCCGAGCACCAGCCAGCCCGGCGCGCCCCAGGTGATGATCAGCGCGGTGAGCAGCAGCGGGCCGAGCATCCTGGCCACCGACACGCCGGTGCCGAAGAAGCCCTGGTACTGGCCGTGCTTGTCGGGTGGCGCCAGGCCGAAGCTGATCTCCCAGGAGCCGGACGCCAGCAGCATCTCGCCGACCACCTGCAGCCCGGCACCCACGACCAGCACCAGGCCGGCCAGCCAGCTCGAGGTGCCCACGGTGGAGAGCGCGAACACCGCGCAGGCCGCGAGCAGGAACAGGCCGGCGTAGCGCACCAGCCGGGTGGCGCTGGCCAGGCCGGTCACCCGCCGGGCCACCCGGACCTGGAACAGCACCACCGCCACGGTGTTGAGCACCAGCAGCGCGCCGACCATCCAGCGCGGCGCGACCGTCCACTGCACGATCCACAGCGGCAGGATCAAGCTGAGCATCGGCATGTACAGCAACATGATCATATTGAGCGCGGAGATCGCGGCGTACGGCTTGTCACGGAGCACCGCGAGCGCCGGTTCGCCGTGCGGCGCGGGCGGCGCCCCCGGCACGGCCGGCAGCCGGAGCAGGACGAGTGCCGAGGCCAGGAAGCTCACCGCGTCGACGGCGAACGCCGCGAGATAGGCGCCGCGGGTGTCGAACTGCAGGGCCGCCCCGCCGAGCGCCGCGCCGATGGCGATCCCCGCGTTCGTGGTGGCCTGCAGGTAGGCCCGGGTCCGGGTGCGCGCCGTCGCCTCCACCAGGCCGGCGAGCAGTGCCTGCCGGGCCGCGCCCAGCCCGCACTGGCAGCTGGTGTACAGGCAGGCGGCGACCAGGAACGGCACGAACGAGCGCACCATGAGGAACAGCGCCACCGCCGCGCCGGTCGCCAGGGCCAGCAGTACGGCCGTCCCGCGCGGACCGCGCCGGTCGGCCAGGTGCCCGAGCGGCACACCGGCGAACGACCCGACCGCCCAGCCGAGCGTCAGCCCGAGCCCGACCTGGGTCGGGGACAGCCCGATGATCCGGGTGAAGTACAGGGCGGAGCAGACGTAGTACGCGCCGTCCCCGATGGAGTTGGTGAGCTGGGCCAGCGCCAGCATCCGCGGCGGCCCCGCCGGCGGAACAAAACGGCTGCTCATGACCCACCTCCCAGGCAAAGTCAACACCGTACATTAGAGCCCATGCCGGCCACGGTTCGTTTCTCCTGATGGCGCTGGACGCCGCGACGGTGGCCACGGTGCTGGCCCCGGTGCTCCCGGCACCGGTCACGGTCGAGCGGATGGCGCCGCTGACCGGAGGCGCGTCCGCGGAGACCTGGTCGGTGGACGTCACCGACGGTGCCGGAACCGCGCACGGGTTGATCGTGCGCCGGGGCTCCGGGGTGGGCGGTCTCGGCCTCGACGCCCGGATGGAGTCGCTCGTGCAGCGGGCGGCCTTCGACGCGGGTGTGCCGGTGGCCCGGGTGGTGGCCACTTTCGACGGTGGGTACGTCATGGAGCGGTTGCCGGGCGAGGCCATCCCGCGCCGGGTGCTCCGCGGACCGACGGCTGAGCTGGCCGGCGACTGCGCGGCGGCGCTGCGGCGGATTCACACGGTGGGTACGGTGCCGGGGCTGCCCCGGCTGCCCGCGCCGGAGCAGCTGGCGCTGCTGGAGTCGCTGCACCGGTCGGCCGGGGCGCCGGTGCCGACCTTCGAGCTCGGATTCCGCTGGCTGCGGGCGCATCTGCCGCCGCCGGGGCCGGTCACCTTGGTGCACGGCGACTTCCGGATGGGGAACTTCCTCGTCGAGGCCGGGCGCCTGGTCGCAGTGCTGGACTGGGAGCTGGCCCACCTCGGTGACCCGATGGAGGACGTCGGCTGGCTGTGCATCCAGGCGTGGCGCTTCGGCGGGGCCGGCGAGGTGGGCGGCTTCGGCTCCCGGGAGGCGTTCTCCGCCGCCTATGGTCTTGGAATCGACCCGGGCCGGGTGCGGTTCTGGGAGGTGCTCGGCTCGCTGAAGTGGGGCGTGATCTGCCAGCTTCAGTCCGGTGCGCACCTGCGGGGCGAGGTCCGCTCGGTGGAGCGCGCGGCCATCGGGCGCCGGGTCGCCGAGGCGGAACTGGACCTGCTGCTTTCCTTGGAGGGCAAGGATGCTTGACGAGCGTCCGGCCGCCGCCGAGCTGATCGCCGCGGTCGCCGAGTTCCTCGAGCGCGAGGTCCGCCCGGCGCTCGAGGGCCGGGCGGCGTTTCACACCACGGTGGCGGTGGGCGTGCTGCGCATCGTCGAGCGCGAGCTCGGCGCGGACCTGGCCGCCGAGCATGCTCGGCTACGCGCGCTCACCGGTGCCGACGGCGACCTCCGCGAGCTGAACGCCCTGCTGGCGCAGCGGATCCGGGACGGCGATCTGTCCATTGAGGACGAAGTGCTGCGGGATCACCTGGTGCGCAGCGTGCTCACCCGGCTCGCCGTGGACAACCCGGGGTACCCGTCGCTGGCCGAGGCCGCCCGCTACTGGCCGCTGCCGTAGGGCCGGGTGATGATCTCCAGGTTGTGCCCGTTCGGGTCCTCCCAGTACACCCCGCGCCCGCCGTCATTGGTGTTGATCTCCCCGGCGCGCTGGTGGAACGGGTCGGCCCAGTACGGCAGGTCACGCTCCCGGATCCGGCCGAAGATCTCGTCGAACTCGGTCTCGCTGACCAGGAACGCGTAGTGCTGCGAGGTGACCTCGTCGGCGTCCATGAAGTCGAGCGTGATGTCGTTGTCGACCTCGACCATGACGAACGGCCCCCAGGACTTCGGCGCCGGCAGCCCCAGGATCTCGGCCAGGAAGGCAGCCGAGACGTGCCGGTCGCGCGCCGCGACGATCGTGTGGTTCAGCTGAACAGCCATGCTGCCAACGTACCCCGGTTTCAGCACCACGGCGGCGTGCCGCGGTACGCGTCGGCGATCATGGTGACCCACTGGTGCACCGCGTCCTCGTTGGGCGCGAACGGGCCGGGGCGGAAGTGCGGCGAGCCGAGTCCGCGTTGGACGGACTCGCAGGCGGTCCAGTCCTGGCGGTTGGTGCGGTCCCAGAACTCCTCCGCGTAGCTCGCGTCCGGCACCCCGTCCTGGACATACCAGGAGCATTCGACGCGCGTGCGGCCGGGCGCGGCCGGGCGCAGCCGGTGCGCCATCACGTAGTCCGGGTGCAGGGACAGCAGCAGGTCCGGCAGCAGTGACAGGTACAGCACGCGGCGCCGGTCCACGCCGGGCAGGAAAGCGCCCGCGGAGCGCCCGTCCAGAGACATGGTCTCGACCCCCTCGCGCAGGTCCATGGCGCCCCCGACCCAGGCCCCGGGCAGGTCAAAATTGTCGCCGCTGGTGGGGGGCGACACCGCGCACAGCTCGGGGTGGATGTGCGGGCAGTGGTAGCACTCGTGGTAGTTCTCGACGATCACCTTCCAGTTGGCGCGCACCTCGTAGTCGTGCCGGGCGGCCAGCTTCAGGTGCTCCGGCGCGTACGGCGCGACCAGGCCGGCCATCGCTCCCACATGGACGGTGAAGTCCGCGGCGTCCCCGGTGGCGTTGACGAACACCCAGCCGTGCCAGGTGGTTGACGGGAGCCGGACCAGGTCATGGCCGGCCGGCTTCTCCGGAAACCGCGGCGCGGCACGGAGTTGACCGTCCAGTGTGTACACCCAGGCGTGGTACGGGCACACCACCACGTTCCGGTCCGATGACCCGCCGTCGGGCAGCAGCTCGTGAGCGCGGTGCCGGCAGGTGTTGGCGAACGCGCCCTCCGGCGTGAGCAGCACCGGCACGTCGCCGGCCACGACCCCGTACTGCGTCGGCAACTCGTCGACCCGCCCGACGCAGCTCCACGTCCCGGCGAACAGGTGCCGCTGCTCCCAGCCGTACACCTCGGGCGAGATGTAGGCCCGCGCCGGCAGCATCGTCGACTCCCCGAACGGCCGCAGCGCGCCCGCCAGCTCCTCGGCGGGCAGCGGTGCGGCCGGCCAGGAAGTCACGCCCCGACGCTACCCGAGGCAGATGACCAGCAGGCAGCTCTCCACGTCGACATCGTCGATGACCGGCCCGAAGCCACTGCCCGTGGTGCTCCGGAACACGAGGGTTGAGGAAAGGCCGGTCGCCACGAAATGCGCCTCCTTGTGCACGTACCCCATGTTCGTGAAGGACTTCCCGGTGATGTCGAACGAGAAGCTCTGGATCACGCCGCCGTTCGCGACGACCTCGCCGGTCTTCACGGTCGGGCCCTGAGCGGGGTTTCCGGCCAGCCGGTAGATCACCCGGTACTTCAGCAGCGGAACGGTGGTGAACGTCTGGGCGACCCCGCCCGTCAGCGGCGCGGAGCTGCCGTCAAGATCCACGGACTGGACCCCGTCCGCCGCCTGCCAGAAGCCCGCGCCGATGAGGTCGACGTGGCCCTGGCTGACCGTCCACGCGCCGATGGACGCGCCGGCCCCCAGATTCTGGAACGTGCCCGGCGTGACCACCGGCGTCTCGAAGCTCCCGTTGCCAATTCCGGTGATCGCCTGGGCCGGCGCGGCCGCGACCACGCTGAGACCGGTCAGAAGTCCGGCTGACATGCTCGTCACGACCAGCCGCCGGAATGTGCGCACGATGGTCTCCTTTTCGTGTCGAGAACTTTGTGGCTCAGGCCGGGCAGACCTGCGGCCAGCCTTCGGAATGTGTTTTCATCATTCGCCCAATCCGGTAAGGCCAGTGCTGGTCGAGCGTAATGACTCCATGCACCACAAGCGATCCGCCGGAGAGCCGCGATATTTGCTCCGGCCGGACCCCGCCCCGCACAGTCGTTCCACACATACCCGTAACGTGCATTCCGCACAGGGTTGGCTATGTGCCAATCGGCACCCACTTGGCCGGCGCGCCCAACCAACCCCTCGGGTGCCAGCACCCTCAGGGAAGCGACCAACCTCATCGGTACCTTGTAAACCGGAGGTGGGGTTCACGCGCGAAATCCCCGATGCCGACACCATCGGACTCGCGCTGGATCGGGAGATGTCAGACTGCGAACTCCACCCGCCGAATCAACTTGCCTTTCTCGTCCCTTCGATGAGGGTAAGTCGGGTGGCGCCGTCCATGCGGCGCTGCTCGCGCTCGAAGACCGCGTCGAAGGACAGCGAAAGGCTTCGCGGGCTTGTCGTCATCCAGTCGGGTTTCACGCGAAATTTTTCGAGTTCGGCAGGATCTATGCGGGCCAACTCGTCCCTCATCCTGCCGATCATCTTTGCCACCTGATCCTCTTGGCCGAGGCATGCGTAGGCCCAGCCCTGCAATGCGCAGATAAGCGCTACGAGAAGGAAGGAGCCAGTCTCCTGTGCGCCGATCTGTCCAAGCTGAAACATCTTCAATGCGTCGTCAGGAGCGTCCACCTGCAGATAAATGTTGCCTACTCGGCATAGGACATGCGATACCATCAGGTCATTGTTGGCGGCCTTCGCCAGCTCAAGTGCGCGTCCGAAATGTTGCCTGGCGTTATCTATCGAATCACGGTCGAAGGCAAGTCGGCCGGCCAGGCTGTGGAGCCTGGCAAGCACCGAGAAGAACCGCAATCTCAGCCGCTCCGCACCTCCTGCGAACAGCAGCGGCGTGGACTCGACGAGTACGGCATGAACGGCCGCCTGGCTGAAACCTTCGCCTTGTTCAGCGAACAGTCGCTCCAGCGTGAGCACCGCCGACTCGATGCGATCGACCTGGCCTTTGTCCATGCGTCCCGCGGGAGGCGGCCGGTCATGCGTGGACCACATGTCACCGGAATCACCAAGGACCCATGCGCCGACGGCGACGGCGGCCGCATGAACCAGGAAATCGCGGCGCATCTCCATCTCGTCCTCGTCAACAGTTGTCGTCGAGACGCTTTTGCCATCGAGACATCCGGCCAACTCCTCATAGCCGCGGCGCCGCAACAGTTGCGTATGATTCTCGTCGGCCAGCAGCGCCAACTCTGTCCGCCAACTGCGAATGGCCTCCGGTGATTGAGCGCGCCACTGATACTCCTCGTCAAGTTGGCGATAGGCGCGCCTAACTTCGAGTGGCTCCGGCGAGGCCCACGCCGCCTGCCCAACCGAGTTGAGCAAATTATCGAGGTTCACTCCGCACCTGCCCGGAGGAGCTTACGCAAGCGGTTGCGCGCCAAGTGAAGGTGCGTCTTCACAGTGGCCGGTGTGACACCCATGATCTTGGCGCTATCGGCGACCGGGTATCCCAGCATCTGCAGGATGATTGCCTCACCTTGTCGTCGAGATAGCCTTCGCACCGCGGCATAGACTTGCTCATTCGTCACGACGATGCAGCTTGGATCCGATATCGCTGGCGGTTCGACGTAGGATACGCGATACCGATCTTTGGCCTGAATTTTCCGCAACATCCGCCAGGCGACCGTGATGACCCAATGCTCTGGTTTGTCGTAGTTCCTGATGCGGCTCCAGTCATGACGCGCCAAAAGAAAGGCTTCTTGAACAACATCGTCAACGAAACGGTCGTCCGCGGCTCGCAGCGCTACTGCCAACCGCACCGGTCGCCAGTAGCGAGTGAAGAACTCCTGATAGCCAGTTTGGTGGTCAGGTTGCTCCGGTAGGCCCGGGACCGACCGCGCATCGGATCGGCTCCGCTCGTCAGGCGCTGCCGGCATCAGACCCCCTGCCCGCGAATCTGACGTGGCACGTCAGTCCGGATCGCCCACGTCACCACCACCCGGGCATCCAGTAACACTGTGCTGCGCACGCGGAACATCCTTTCTCCGTTGGACCAGTCACCCCATACAGGCCAACCACACCGAGGAAGGTTGAACCCACGGCACGATCTTCGTCCGAACGGGCGAACCAGGTACTGCCACCATCTGGCTCAGTTCCGGGCCATGGCCTGGTCAGCCCGCGGCGGGGAGGTGGCCGAGGCGGCGGGAGAGAGTGCCCGCCGCCTCGGCCACCATCGGGCCGAGTTCGGCGATGCGCAGCAGTACCCGGGCGGCCGGGCCGGCGATGCTCACCGCCGCGACCGGCCGGCCGGTGCGGTCCCGGATCGCGGCCGCCACGCAGCCGACGTCCGGCTCGTTCTCGATGTTGTCGATGGCCCAGCCGCGCCGGCTCGTCCGGTCCAGCTCGTCGAGAAGCTGGGCGCGGTCGACGATTGTGTTGGGGGTCAGGCGGTCCAGGCGCATCCGGGTCACCCGCTCGACGCGTTCAGTGGGGGGCAGCGCGGCGAGCCAGGCCTTGCCGAGGGACGTGGCGTGCTGCGGGCGGCGGGTGCCGAGCTGGCAATGCGGGATCACCGTGTTCGTGCCGCGGTCCTTGCCGACGTAGCTCATGGCGTCGCCGTCGGGTACCGCCAGGAAGATCGTTTCGCCGCTGCGCGCGGCCAGGGCGGCGAGGAACTGCGGCGCCGCCTTGTGCAGGTCGGTCGCGGACATGGCCTGCACACCGAGCTCGACCAGGCGCGCGCCGAGGCGCACCCGGCCGGTCACCCGGTCGGCCTCCAGGAACTGCAGCTCCTTGAGGGTGTTGACGATCCGGTAGACGGCGCTGCGGGAGAGGCCGAGCTGGGTGGCGATGGCGTTGGTGGAGATCTCCTGGCGGGCGCCCACATGCTCGAGGACGGCGAGGCCGCGCTCCAGGGTGCCGCTGTGGTGCCGAAGCTCCGGACCGCTCATCTGCTGCCCCCGGAAAGCAATGTGACATTCCTGCGCTAGAAGGAAAGCAATGCCACATTGCTTCCCACCGACTGGCGAGGAGGCTAACACCTCCGATGAATTTACGGAAGGTGGCGGAGCGTGCTAGACCTAGAACGGTTCGTGCCCGTCCAGCTCGGTGCGGGCCCGCGGCCAGGAGGAAACCTTGTCCAGGCGGTCAACTTCGTCCCCGGCGAGGGCGAGTGCGGCCGCCGGCAGCAGCGAGCGCAGTTGCTCCACCGAGTTCGCGCCGACGATCGGCGCGGTGACGAACGGCCTGGTCAGCAGCCATGCCAGGGCCACCTGAGCGGGCGTCGCGGCATGCGCCTCGGCAACGGCGACCAGGCTGTCGACCAGCTCCCAGTTTTGGTCGGACATCCGACCTTTGTTCCCCTCGGCGCGGACGCTGTCCGGTAGCGGCTGGTCCCGCCGGTACTTGCCGGTGAGGAAGCCGCCGGCCAGCGGGCTGTACGGCAGCACCCCGACCCCGTACGCCAGGCAGGCCGGGGCGATCTCCCGCTCGAAGTCCGCCCGGGTCGGCGCCGCCAGGCTGTACTCCGGTTGGGCCGACACGAACCGCTCGAGCCCGCGCGCGTCGCTAGCCCACAGCGACTCCATCAGCCGCCAGGCGCTGAAGTTGGAGCAGCCGACGTAGCGCACCAGGCCGCGCCGCACCAGGTCGGTGAACGCGGAGAGGGTCTCCTCGATCGGCGTGTACGGGTCGAACGTGTGCGCCTGGTACAGGTCGATGTGCTCGATCCCGAGCCGGCGCAGGCTGTCCTCGCAGGCCTTGAGGATCCACCGCCGGGACAGCCCCTCCCGCTGGTACCGGGTCGTGCGGCCTTGAGAGAACCTGGCCCCGCCCGGGCTGCGCACCTTGGTGGCGATCACCAGGTCGTCCCGGTTGCCGCGGGCCGCCAGCCACCGCCCGATGATCTCCTCCGAGACCCCGCCGGCGTTGCCGTCCGCCCACGCGCTGTAGGAATCGGCCGTGTCGACCAGCGTGCCGCCCCACTCGGCGAACGCGTCCATGATCGCGAACGAGGTCTGCTCGTCCGCCGTCCAGCCGAACTGCATCGTGCCCAGGGCGATCGCGGAGACGTGCAGGCCGCTCGAGCCGAGCCGGCGGTAGGTCGCGGGGGTGAGCTCAGTCGTCATGACCCGACGCTAGCGAGCGATCAAGCAGATCGGCGGGACGGGTCGTACCCTGCTGATTATCGTGGCTTGGGGTGATGTGCGTGAGTGGTGCGGAGCAGTCGGACACGGGGTTCACCCACCCCGCGTTCTTCTACTCCGGACCGGAGGAGTACCTGGCCGGCGTCGGCGGCTTCGTACGGAGCGGACTCGCCGCCGGTGCACCCGTCTTCGTGGCCGTCCCACCTGAACGTCTGGCCGCGCTCCGCGATCACCTCGGCTCGGACGCCGACCACGCGCAGCTGGTGAACATGGCCGAGATGGGCCGGAACCCGGGCCGGATCCTGGCCGCGCTCACCGACTTCGCCGACCACCACGCGGCGGCCCGGCCCTGGCTCGTCGGCGAGCCGATCTGGGCCTCCCGCTCACCCGCCGAGATCCGCGAGGCCACCCGGCACGAGGCGTTGATCAACCTGGCGTTCGCCGGCGTCCCGGCCACCGTCCTGTGCCCCTACGACCGCGCCGGCCTCACCGCGGACACCCTCACCGGCGCCGAACGCACCCACCCGATGTTGCTGAACCGCGAACGCACCGCCCCCTACGCCGACCCCCTGACGATCAACGCCGAATGCGACATCCTCGCCGGCCCCGAACCCGCCGCCGCCGAACGCCTGGCCTTCGGACCGTCCTACCTGCACATGGTGCGCCGCCGCGCCGCCGAGTTCGGCCGCGCCGCCGGCCTCACCCCCGAACGCGCCACCGACCTGAAGCTGGCCGTCGGCGAAGCCGCCGCCAACACCCTCCGCTACGGCGGTGGCCTCGGCAAAATCGCCCTCTGGCGCAACGGACCCGGCGTGATCGCCGAAATCCGCGACAGCGGCAGGCTGGCCAACCCCCTCGCCGGCCGGCGCCGCCCGCCCCCCGACGCCCCCGGTGGCCGCGGCCTCTGGATGATCCACCAACTCTGCGACCTGGTCGAGCTCGGCCCCGGCCTGCTCCGCCTGCACGTGTCCTGAGCGCGGGAAGCAACGTGACGTTGCTTCCCGCGTCACATCGTCCTGGCGCTTTCCTGCTGGGGCACGCCGAGGTCCTCCTCGAGATGCGTGGCCATCAACTCGATGAGCTGCTCGGCGTCCACCGGCTTCGTCACGTAGTCGTTGGCGCCCGCGGCGAGGGTGCGCTGGCGGTCCTCGGGCATCGCCTTGGCGGTCACCGCGATGATCGGGAGGTCGGCGTGCAGCGACATGTTGCGGATGGCGGCGATCGTGGCGTTGCCGTCCAGCTCCGGCATCATCACGTCCATCAGCACCAGGGCGACGTCGCGGTGCTGTTCGAGCACGCGGATCCCGGCGACGCCGTTGTCCGCGGACATCACGTCGAAGCCGTGCTGCTCCAGGGCGGCGGTCAGCGCGAACACGTTGCGCGGGTCGTCGTCGACGATGAGGACCTTCACGCCGCGGAAGCGGGCCGGGCGCGGGGCGCGGGCGGGTTCGGCGGGCGGGGCCGGGAACTCGCCGTTGACGCCGACCGGGACGACCGCGGGCATGGGCACGGTGGCGGGCAGGTAGAGGGTGAAGGTGCTGCCGACGCCGGGTTCGCTGACCACACCGAGCTCGCCGCCGAGCAGGTGGGTGAGGTCGCGGCTGATCGACAGGCCGAGGCCGGTGCCGCCGTAGGCGCGGTTGGTGGTGCCGTCGGCCTGGCGGAACGCCTCGAAAATCACGCCGAGTTTGTCCGCGGGGATGCCGACGCCGGTGTCGGACACGGCGAAGGCGAACACTGCGGGCTCGGCCTGGAGGGCGGGGTTGGTGACCTCGTCCCGCCCCGCCATCCGGATGTCCAGGCGGACGGTGCCCTTGTGGGTGAACTTCACCGCGTTGGACAGCAGGTTGCGCAGGATCTGCTGCAGCCGCTGCTCGTCGGTGTGCATGTTGGGCGGCGTCTCCGGGTCGACGACCACCTCGAAGTCGAGGCCCTTGTCGGCGGTCAGCGGGCGGTACATGGACTCGACGTAGTCGGCCACGGTGCGCACGGAGACCTCGGTGGGCAGCGGCTCCAGGTGGCCGGCCTCGACCTTGGCCAGGTCCAGGATGTCGTTGATCAACTGGAGCAGGTCGCTACCGGCCGAGTAGATGGTCCTGGCGAACTCCACCTGCTTGCCGGTCAGGTTCCGCTCGGCGTTGTCGGCCAGCACCTTGGCCAGCACCAGCGCGCTGTTCAGCGGGGTGCGCAGCTCGTGCGACATGTTGGCCATGAACTCGGACTTGTACTTCGACGCGATGGCCAGCTGCCGGGCACGGTCCTCCAGCTCCTGGCGCGCCTGCTCGATCTCGAAGTTCTTCACCTCGATGTCGCTGTTCTGCCGCGCCAGCAGCGCCGCCTTCTCGGCCAGCTCGGTGTTCGAGCGCTGCAGCTCGTCCTGCTGCTCCTGCAGCTCCTGGGCCAGACGCTGGGACTCGGCCAGCAGCGCCTCGGTCCGCTCGTTGGCCAGGATGGTGTTCAGCCCGATGCCGATCGGCTCCTTGAGCTGCTCGAGCAGGTCCTGGTGCACCTCGGTGAACCGGTTCACCGTGGACAGCTCGATCACGCCGAGCGCCCGGCCCTCGAACAGCAATGGCAGCACGATCACGTTGACCCGGTTGGTGGAGCCCAGCCCGGAGGTGATCTTGATGTAGTCCGGCGGGGCGTCGCTCACCACGATCGTCTTCTTGTCCAGCGCCGCCTGCCCGACCAGCGACTCGCCCAGGCCGAACCTCGGCGGCACCTGGTTGACCCGGCCGTACGCCGCGGTCTGCTCGAGCGTGGCGCTCCCCTTGTGGGTCGCGCGGCTGAGGAAGAACGCGCCGTGCTGGGCGTTCACCAGCGGGGCCAGCTCGGAGAGGATCAGCGTGGCGACCGTGCCGAGGTCCCGGTGCCCCTGCATCAGCCCGGAGATCCTGGCCAGGTTGGTCTTGAGCCAGTCCTGCTCCTGGTTGGTGCGGGTGGTCTCCTTCAGGTTGCCGATCATCCGGTTGATGTTGTCCTTGAGCTCGGCCACCTCGCCGGACGCGTCCACGTCGATCTGCCGGGTGAGGTCGCCGGCGGTCACCGCGGTGGCGACCCCGGCGATGGCGCGCACCTGCGTGGTCAGGTTGCCGGCCAGCTGGTTCACGCTGTCGGTGAGGTCCTGCCAGGTGCCGGCCACGCCGCTGACCCGGGCCTGGCCGCCCAGGATGCCCTCGGTGCCGACCTCGCGGGCGACCCGGGTGACCTCCTGGGCGAACGCGGAGAGCTGGTCGACCATCGTGTTCAGGGTGGTCTTGAGCTCCAGGATCTCGCCCCGCGCGTCCACGTCGATCTTCTTGGACAGGTCGCCGTTCGCCACGGCCGTGGTGACCTGCGCGATGTTGCGCACCTGGTTGGTCAGGTTGTTGGCCATGAAGTTGACGTTGTCGGTCAGGTCCTTCCAGCTGCCGGCCACGCCGTGCACCCGGGCCTGGCCGCCCAGGATGCCCTCGGTGCCGACCTCGCGGGCCACCCGGGTGACCTCGTCGCCGAACGCGCGCAGCGTGTCGACCATGCCGTTGAACGTGTCGGCGAGTGCGGCGACCTCGCCCTTGGCCTCCACCGTGATCTTCTTGGACAGGTCGCCGTAGGCCACGGCGCTGGCCACCGCGGCGATGCTGCGCACCTGACCGGTCAGGTTCTCCGCCATGACGTTGACGGTGTCGGTCAGGTCCTTCCAGGTGCCGGCCACGCCGCGGACCCGGGCCTGGCCGCCCAGCTTGCCTTCGGTGCCGACCTCGCGGGCGACCCGGGTGACCTCGTCGGCGAAGCCGGAGAGCTGGTCGACCATGGTGTTGAGGGTGTTCTTGAGCTCGAGGATCTCGCCCTTGACGTCGACGGTGATCTTCTGCGTCAGGTCGCCGCGGGCCACGGCGGTGGCGACGGCGGCGATGTTGCGCACCTGGGTGGTCAGGTTGTCGGCCATGAAGTTGACCGAGTCCGTCAGGTCGCGCCAGGTGCCGGCCACCCCGGGCACCTGGGCCTGGCCGCCCAGCCGGCCGTCGCTGCCGACCTCGCGGGCGACCCGGGTGACCTCGTCGGCGAACGCGGAGAGCTGGTCGACCATGGTGTTGAGGGTGTTCTTGAGCTCGAGGATCTCGCCCTTGACGTCGACGGTGATCTTCTGCGTCAGGTCGCCGCGGGCCACCGCGGTGGCCACCGTGGCGATGTTGCGCACCTGGGTGGTCAGGTTGTTCGCCATGAAGTTGACCGAGTCCGTCAGGTCGCGCCAGGTACCGGCGACGCCCGGCACCTCGGCATGGCCGCCCAGCCGGCCCTCCGTGCCGATCTCCCTGGCCACCCGGGTCACCTCGGTCGCGAACAGCGAGAGCTGCTCGAGCAGGCCGTTCACCGTCCGGCCGAGGTCGGCGAACCGGCCCTGCAGCGGGCGGTCGTCCATCAGCAGTTCCATCCGCTGGGACAGGTCGCCCCGGGCCACGGCGGCGAGCACGCGGTTCAGCTCGACCGTGGGCCGGGTGAGGTCCTCGATCAGGCCGTCCACCGCGTCGGCCGCGGCGGCGAACCCGCCGCCGCCGCGATCCGGGGAGAGCCGGTCGTCGAGCCGGCCGTCCTTTCCGACCGTCGCCCGGACCCTGGTCAGCTCCGTGACCAGCTTCTCGTTGCGTTCGGCGATGTCGTTGAACACGGTCGCGAGCTCGGCCGGCATCCCGTTGCCGTCCGGCGCGATCCGGTAGCTGAAATTCCCGTCGCGCAGGTTCTCTAACGCGACAAGCAACCCATCCGGCACCACAACACCCTCCCGGTCCGCCATGGTCGGGACTCCAGCCTGCCACGCTGATGGCCTAGAGCACGAACTCGGATACGCTACGTCCGACCGGACCGTGCCAGCGGTCAGGAGGTTCACATTGGGCTGGCGTGCATAAGGCGAGGCCGCCGGCTGCGGGTCCGCCGGCTTCCGGCCAAGAATACGACCAGGTGTTGGCATTTCTCGCCGACGCCGGGGGCCGGCTTGTTGGTACGAGCGGTTTGGACGCCACCGCGAGCCTGGTCGTGGAGCTCGCCGTGCCGGCCCTCGCCGACTGCGCCGTGCTGGTCCTGCCGGATGTGCGGGGCCGCCTGGAGTGGTGGCGCTGGTCGCACCGCGGGCGCTGCACGCGGGGCCGGATCCGGCGCCCGTCCGGGGACCTGGCCCCGGGCCTGATCGCCGCGCTGGACGGGCTGAAGCTGGTCGCCGAGCTGTCCCCGGCCGAGGTCGGCGCGCTGCCCCGGGTGCTGGCCGAGCCGCTCGCCCGCTACTCCGCGGTGTCGGCCGTGTCGCTGCTGGCCACCGACGCCGTGGCGCCACCGGGGGCGCTGGTGCTGGCCCGGCGGGACGCGCCGGATCCCGGCGACGAGATGACCATCGCGTTCACCGAGCGGGCCGGTCGCGCGGTGGCCGCGGCGAACCGGTTCGAGCGGCTCACCGCGGCCGCCGAGGACCTGCAGAGCACGCTGCGGCCGGCGGCGCTGCCGGTGCTGCCGGGCATCCGGATGGCGGCGATCTACCGGCCGGCGGCGAGTCCGGTCGCGGTCGGCGGCGACTTCTACGACATCCACCCTCAGGGCGACGGCACCACGCTGTTCACCCTCGGCGACGTGTGCGGCAACGGACCCGAGGCGGCCGCGCTGAGCGGTCGGGTCCGGCAGGCACTCGCGGCGCTGCTGATGGTGGAGAACGACCCGCAACGGCTGCTGCGGCTGGTCAACCAGGCACTGCTGGGGATCGGCCCGAGCAAGTTCGCCACCGTGGTGGTCGGGTCGATGCACCGGCGGGCCGGCGGCGCCCTGGTGCTCCGGCTGAGCTCCGGCGGGCATCCCGCGCCGATGGTGCTGCGCCGGAACGGCATCGTGGACACCATCGCGGTGCCCGGCATGCTGGTGGGGATCATGCCGAAGGCCGAGTTCGGGGAGAACACCGTCGAGCTCGGGCCGCTGGACACCTGCGTGCTCTATACCGACGGCATCACCGAGGCGCGGGGCGGGGACGACGGGGACGAGCTGTTCGGCTCCGACCGGCTGCGGGTGGTGCTCGCCGGTTGCGCCGGCCTCCCGGTGGAGATGGTGGCGGCCCGGGTCGACCAGGCGGTGCAGCGCTGGTCCGGCGGTGACAGCCGGGACGACATCGCGCTGCTCGCCCTCCAGAGCGTCCCCGGCCAGTGAGGTGCGATGAAGGGGGCCTTCCTCACCGCGGGCGTTAGGAAGGCCCCCTTCATCGCACGGTCCCCCCGAACCAGGTGCTGAGCGCGTTCTCGAGCCCCGCGAGCTCTTCTCCCGCCCAGGCGACATAGCCGTCAGGGCGGATCAGCACGGCGTCCGCGGGCGGTTCCGGGGTGCTCGCGGTGATCACGTCGACCCGGTCCGACCAGCCGGCCGCGGTCTTCGTGACGTCGTCCCGGCCGGCGAGGTCGAGCAACACCGGGCGGGCCGCGTGAAGCAGGGTGGCCACGCGCTTTCCGTTGTCCAGCACCAGGTCCGGCATCCAGGCGCCGGTCAGCGGGTGGTCATCGCGGGCGTAGCGGACGTCGGCGCCGGCCATCAGGCCGGCGACGTGCGCGGTGGTGCCCGGGTCGCGCAGCAGCTCGTCGAGCAGCTCTCGCAGCGCCGTGATGTGCGGCCCGGGGGAGATCAGCGCGGTCTGCGCCCGGGTCGACATGATCACCCGCTGGCCGACCGGGTGCCGCTCGGACTCGTAGGTGTCGAGCAGCCCGTCCGGCGCCCAGCCGCTGATCTCGGCGGCGAGCTTCCAGGCCAGGTTGATCGCGTCCTGCAGGCCGAGGTTCAGCCCCGGCCCGCCGATCCCGGAGTGTACGTGCGCGGCGTCGCCGACCAGGAACACGCGGCCGTGCCGGTACCGGTCGGCCAGCCGCGAGTTCGACTCCGTCGTGCGGGTCAGCGCGGCCGGCCGACCGTCCGGCGGCTCGGACATCGGCACCTGGCCGCCGAGCACCCGGCCGGCCGCCGCCTGCAACTCCTCGATCGGCATGGAGTCGGTGTCCGGCAACGACTCCGCCGCCCACTCGTACACGGCCACCCGGTAGACGCCGGGCTGGAACATGCCGTAGGCGAACAGCCCGCGGTCGGTGCGGGTGAACGTGGCGGGCCGCAGCCGGCCGAACCCGACCACCTCCAGCTCACCGTTCTGCTGCGCCACCGGTGGCAGAACGGCCACCTGACCCGCCCGCCCGACGAATCGGCTGTCGGTGATGCCGGGGAACCCGATGCCGCAACGCTTGCGCACGGTGCTCCGGCCGCCGTCCGCGCCGACCAGGTACCGGGTGGTGAGCTGGTAGGCGCCGTCCGGCCCGTGCACGTCGACCGTCACGGCGTCGCCGGTTTGGCTCAGCTCGGCGACTTCGTGCCCGCGGCGGATCTCGACGCCGAGCTCGTGCGCGCGCTGCTCGAGCAGCTCCTCGATGCGGCGCTGCGGGATGGGCAGGATGTACATCGGGTTGTCGTCCACTGTGGACAGGTTGAGCGGCAGCGCGCCGAACTGGAATCCGGGCACCGGGTGCGGCGGCGTGGGGCTCTGGCTGAACCGCTCGTACAGGCCGCGGTAGTGCAGCGCCTGCACGACCCGGCCGACCAGGCCGTTGGCCTTGGGCATGGTGGACCGTTCCGGCAGGCGCTCCAGCACGACCGGGCGGACGCCGGCCAGGGCCAGCTCGCACGCGGTCAGCAGGCCGTTCGGGCCGCCGCCGACAATGACGACGTCGATGGGCATGGTGTCTCCCCTTGTGTTGTGGGCATGGCGAAATAGCGGTCCGGCGGACCGCGCGTGGCTATGGATGTCCTATGTGGATGGTGGTGGTGGCAGCCCGGCGGCGACCTGCTGGAGCGCGTCCCGGAGCAGGCCGGTGAGCGACACCGGCGGGTCGGCGTTGAGCCAGTGCTCGTTGGCGATGTTCGTCGCGGCCCCGACCGCGGCCGCGACCAGCCGCGGGTAGAGGTCGTGTTTCGGGTCGGTGCCGGTGCGTTCCGCGATGGCCGCGGCCAGCTCGCGGTCGGCCAGCGCGTTGGCCCGGAGGAACTCCCCGACCAGCGCCGGCTCGCTCAGCATCAGCTTGACGCCGGCCTGCCAGTCGGCGTCGGGCGTCGGGTGGTCGTCCTCGAACGGCGCCAGCGCCGCGTGGGTCAGCGCCGTCCACAGCGGCTCGTCCGGCGGCCTTGCCCGGAGCGCGTCCGAGACCGTGCGCATCCGGTCCAGGTGCCGGGAGCTGATCGCCTCGGCCTTACTGGAGAAGTAGTTGTTGAACGTGCGCGTGGACACCCCGGCCTCGGCCGCGATGTCCTCGACCAGGACGTTGTCCAGGCCGCGCTCGACGGCCAGGCGCAGCGCCGCCCAGCTCAGGGCCTGCCGGGTCTGGCGCTTCTTGCGCTCACGCAGGCCCAGGCTGTCCATGGGCTCACGGTACCGACAAACCTGCGCGTCGCGCAAGTTTGCTTAGCGCGCAGTTTTACTCGTACTCGGCGTAGTCGTAGCCGTGCACCGACGTGTCCATGGGCACCGGGCCGGCGGAGTGCCCGCAGCGCGAGCAGGTGGCGTCCGGGTTCGTCCGCACCTCGCACGGCTCGGTCCGGCCGTCGGGATCCATGGAGCTGCCGCAGAAGCAGTAGCTCTCCACCACCTGGCACCAGGAACACATAGCGGGCCTCCTATGGATCGGCGTTGGCGCACCGTAGCGCCGGTTTCGTGGCTCCGCGGCCGGCCCGGCACGTGTTCTTTCGGGAGGAAACGGCTGCCCCAACGGAATCCCTCCGGTGAATACGCCGTTCGGCGGCACCGGGCGCGCACGCCGGCTCATACCGTCGCCGATGTCGCCGCCGACCCTGCCAAGAGGTGGACCAATGCGCCGTCTGGTGATCTTCCTTGCCGCTTTCCTGGCCGCCGCATTGCTTGCCCCGCAAGGGTTTGCCGCGGCCGAGCCGCCGGACCCCGGTGAGGACGGGGACCTCGGCCCATCCGCGCCGTTCGAGCACCGGTTCCTGCAGAAGACCTTCCCCGGCGAGGAGCTGCCCCGGCACGCGTTCGACACCGCGGCGGCGCAGGCCGACCGGCTGCCGACCGTCGGCGGGAACTGGGCGCTCGCCGGTCCGACCAGCATCGGCGGCCGGATCGTCGACCTGGCCCTGGACCCGCGCCGGCGCGACACGCTGTACGTGGCCGCCGCGTCCGGCGGGCTGTGGCGCTCCACCGACGCCGGCGCGACGTTCGCCCCCGCCTGGCCGGAGAACCTCACCCAGGCGCTCGGCTCGGTGGCCGCCGCCCCGGACGGGACGCTCTACGTCGGCACCGGGGAGGCCAACCCCGGCGGCGGCAGCCTGACCTACACCGGCACCGGCCTCTACCGGTCCACCGACAGCGGCCGCACCTGGACCAACCTCGGCCTGCGCGACTCCGGCGCCATCGGCAAGATCGTCGTCGACCCGCGGGACCCCCGGCGGATCTTCGTCGCCGCCACCGGCTCCCTGTTCAACCAGGGCGGCGACCGCGGCGTCTACCGTTCCCTCGACGGCGGACGCACCTGGGCCCGGGTGCTCAACGGGATCACCGACACCACCGGCGCGTCCGAGGTCATGCTCGACCCCACCGACTCCCGGCGGGTCTACGCGGTGCTCTGGGACCACCGCCGCCAGCCCAACAAGCGCAGCTACAGCGGCGTCGGCTCGGGCGTGTACCGCTCCGTCGACGGCGGCACGACCTGGCAGCGGCTGGACGCCCTGGTCCCGTCCGCCGAGGACCTCGGCCGCATCGGCATCGGCGTCGCCCCGTCCGACCCGCGGCGCCTGTACGCCATCGTCGGCCGCGGTCCCACGTCCACCAACACCTTCTCCGGCTTCTTCACCTCAGCCGACGGCGGTTCGACCTGGACCCGCCTCCCCGACGACCCCGCACTGGCCGCCTCCCAGTCCAGCTTCGCCTGGTGGTTCGGCAAGATCTGGATCAACCCGCGGGACGCGCTGCACCTGCACGTCGCCGGCACCGCCCTGATGACCTCCCACGACGGCGGCCTGTCCTGGACCGAAGAGGACGGCGTCCACGCCGACCAGCACGCCATGATGTGGGACCCGGCCGTGCCGCACCGCGTCTACCTCGGCAACGACGGCGGCACCTACCGCTCCGACACCGACGGCGACGGCAACTGGGCCAAGGCTGTGTACGAGCCGTACACCCAGTTCTACAGCGCCGCGATCACCCCGCAGGACCCGTCCCGCATCTCCGGCGGCGCCCAGGACAACGGCTCCCTCCGCTCCTGGGGCCCCACCGGCTGGGAGGCCTACGTCGGCGGCGACGGCGAGGAAAACCAAATCAACCCGCAGGACGTCAACAACGTCTTCGCCTGCTTCCAGTACGGCAACTGCTTCCGGTCGACCGACGGCGGCGACACCGTCACCTCCTTCATCGAGCAGACCGTCTCCGACCGCCGCAACTGGTTCACCCCCGTCGTCTTCGACCCCGCCGACCCGTCCGTCATGTACTACGGCGGCAACAGGCTGAACCGCTCCACGGACAACGGCGTGACCTGGACCCCCATCAGCCCGGACCTGACGGGCGGCCCGAGCCAGGACGCCTACCCCTTCGGCACCATCACCACCATCGCCCCCCTCGGCCGCACGGTGTACGCCGGCACCGACGATGGCCGCATCTGGCTCACCCGCGACCAGGGCACCACGTGGACCCTGCTGCTGTCCGGCCAACCCTGGGTCACCCGCCTGGTCGTCGACCCGTCCTCCCCGTCCACCGTCTACGCCACCCTCTCCGGCTACCGCGCCGGCTCCCCCACCCCCCACGTCCTCGTCTCCCACAACAACGGCACCACCTGGCAAGATCTCTCGCGCAACCTCCCCTCCGCCCCCGTCAACGACCTGGTCGTGTCCCGCACCGGCCTCTACATCGCCACCGACCAGGGCGTCTTCGTATCCCTCGCCGCCCGCACCCCCTGGTTCCGCCTAGGCCGCCACCTCCCCCTGGTCCCCGTAGACGACCTCGAATACGACCCCACCCACCACCGCCTGGTCGCCGCCACCTTCGGCCGCGGCATGTACGAAATACGGACGCTCTGATACCCCGTGGCACCCGTAGGCTAGGCTCTCGATATCGCGCGCCCGCCCCCGTAGCTCAGGGGATAGAGCACCGCCCTCCGGAGGCGGGAGCGCAGGTTCGAATCCTGCCGGGGGCACGCGATGAGGAGCCCTCTGATCAGCGGAAACGCGGTCAGAGGGCTTCGTCGCGTGTCCAGGTGTGTCCCGTCCGGACTTGGCCGGATCTGGCGGTCACGGCCAACTGTGCCCAATGGCGATCCAGGCCCGCCGGTACCCAACGCCACAATGGGCCCGGGGCGACGCTGTCGACCATCAGCTCAGCCCTATGGGCTGGCACCTGTTTCGATGTCCGCTCTGTACGGAGCCCGTGCCAGACGGTCGTTCGGAGTCGGGTGACGTGGTCGGGTCGGAGTGGGGCACGAGCCGTGACTCTCGCCGAAGATCACACACAAATCTGCACGGCTGTGCCCCTACAGGCCGAGGGTCTCGCTACGCAACGTTGCAAGCGGCACACTGCGACTGATCGGCGTCGCCCTCGTCGCGCTCCCGCCCACTCGCCCGCCCACTCGCCCGCTCAGTCGCGATCTCAGGCATCGCCTGACGACTTACCGACCCTGTGTAACTCGGTCACGCTCGGCACCGATACTGATTCCGAGCTGAAGACGCTGGCCAGGTGGATGGCGGAGGAGTTCAGCATGTCTTACCACCGCCGCGAGACGGACCGTGTGATGGTGTGGCGAGTGCTCGGTGGTGTTTCAGATGAACAATGATGATGACCTCATCGATGGGCTTGTCGCAACGTTGCGGAACCACGATGCTTACGACCGTATCGAATCGGGTCACAAATACAAGACGCTGAGGTTCCTGGCAACGGTGTCCGCTCCCACCGATCCAGAGTTCTACTCGCCGGGTCATGTTGTCGGCAGCGCGTTCGTGGTATCGGTGGATTTCAACAGATTTGCTCTAGTACGGCACAAATCGCTCGGACGTTTGCTGCAACCGGGCGGTCATGTCGACGTTCTTGATCAGACGCTCGCTCATACGGCCAGCAGGGAGGTGCAGGAGGAGTTGGGCTTACGGTCGACGAGTGCTCCGGCCGACGAATTGTTCGACATCGACGTACACCGGATTCCTGTGGGCGTCGATTGGCCTAGTCATTTACATTTCGACTTCAGGTACCTTCTGGTGGCCAACCCTTCCGAGTCAAATAGCGTCACAGCGCACTGGTTTGCTGTTGTCGATATTCCCAATTTGAGTCTCGATGATGGACTGAAAAGGATGGTGTCAAAGTGTCTACGGCGGGGGCTTCTGTGCTAGCGAAGAATCGTATGCGAGACGTTGTTACAGCTGCTATCGCGCTGGTGCTCGCCGCCATCTCGTTCTTCATCATTCCCAATAGCTGGAACCCGTCTGCTCGAACGCTCGGCAGCGCGGCGATTGCGGTGGGTTTCTATCTAATTGTTCTAATGGCGGTAAAACTCAGTGCGCCTTTTGGCAGATGGTTTGCCGCCAAACTGATCGGCGTTCTCGTTTTTGGTCTCCGACAGTGGGCCACCGAAAGTCGTAGTCTCACCGAGAAAGACACGGTATGGAACTGGCTCACCGATCAACTCTTGGTCGCACAAGGGCGTTACGCCTTCAGTGTGAGTTGTATCGCCTTTGCAAGAGGCAACGATGGCTCACTGCGCTGTCTGTTAGTGAAGAGAAAGTTCGCGCAATTTGGTGAAGCGCAAGTGTGGATGTGGCCGGGTGGACGTTTTCGTGGCTCTACTGGAAGCATCGAAAAAGAGTTGAGGCGTTTGGTGCATGCGGAAACAGGCTGTACCGTTGATCTCATGCGAGGATCAGGAACCCTGGTGCGGGGCGGATTCTCGGAGGTAATCGCGACATATAATCAGGAAACAGGAAGGACTGACCTCGAAAACGAGCTTGTCGGTAGTCCGCTTATCGTCATGCAGCAAAACCGTCCACAGCGATATGATATACCTGGACACATCGACTTGATCTATCTTGCGAGAGTGCGGGAGGGGCAAACTGTTTCAGGTGATGCGGCGCTCTTTAGTCTGAGAGGGATAGAGACGTTCCACGAGAGCCAGTTATGGTCGGACACGAAAGAATGTATAAGGCGGGCAGCCGAGGAATTCGATGCCTTGACTGGCAGTTCCCAGCAGGCTAAAAGGTGACTCGCATGGTGTCTGATCTTCGTGGTCATATCTCGGACGTCGAACGCCGGGATTGCTGTTTCTCGGCAGGTCGGCTGATTCTCTTGCAGGTAACTGAGTCGTGTAACCAGTACTGCTTCCATTGTATGAGAGATTCAGGGCCGACACGAGTTTATCCGATAGACCTCTCACTTGTCGGACCGGCACTGGACGTGGCGGTAAGGACCATCGTGCCTGACCGGATTGTCATTTCAGGTGGAGAGCCAACCCTTGTGCCTAACGTGGTTGAGTTGATTGAGTTTGTGAATGCGCTCTGCATTCGCTCCAGCCTGTGCACCAACGCGACGACCATAACGCCGTCCCGAGCTAGTCAGCTCCGGGCGGCAGGGCTGACGTCAGCGACGGTGGGAATCGAAGGCGTGAACGCTGACTACGACGAGTACAGACGAAGTAATCGAGGATTCGAGCGCGCGATCGCCGGAATCGAAGCACTCGTGGACGCCGACATCAGCGTGACGATCAATGTAACCGTTAATGATCGTGTGATCCACACCGCCGCCGAGGTGGCAGATTTGCTGAAATCCACCGGTGTGAAGCGGGTGTGCGTGACATCGCCCATTAGACAAGGCCGCTTGCAAGCCATTAGTCAGGCCAATGGGGGAAGGGTGACCAAAGACTCGTTCGAGGACTTTGTTCGGCGATTGAGGGCCTTGGTAGAAGGCCCGATTGCTGTTCGTACGCCGCGATGCAATCGTGATACATTGTGTCCGTCCGGTTACTCTGTGTTTTCGATGGACAGGCGCGGTAGGCTGGGTCCTTGCCCCGATGTTGGCGCGATGAATATACTGGATCTTCCAGAGAATAGCTAAGTCGAGAGGCGATTCAATCTTGTTCGTGTCGATTAGCGGCCCACCGCTCGCGGGCAAAACTACTCTCTTCAATGCTGTTAGAGAACATTGTTCTCGACGCCGCCGCGATATTACCTTTGTTGGTGACCTCGTACGACAGACGATTGAATCGCTGGGCGTTGGTCTAGTCGAGAGTGATCGTGCGGCGTTTCAACACTATGTCGGATTTAGGCAGCTTGCAGTCGAGGCGGAGCTGGACTCGACGAAGCTGGTGATTCTAGATAAGTCTCTGGTCGATGCGATAGCATACTGGGACGTCCTGGTGGGGGAGAATCGTCCAATCTGGAGCGCTCAGTTGGAGCAAGATCGTTACGGGATCGTTGTTCTGTGTGACCATGCGGAAATTGGCGAAACTGGTAACGAGATCGACCTGATGCACGCATCGTTGCGTGACCGGCTAGCGCACCAGATCATCACGGTATCGGGCGGAGTTAGTACCAAAGTGATCAGCGTTGCCGGCAGTAGAAGCCAACGGCTCGATACCGTGTTGGCCGCAATTGACAGCTTGTAGGGTAAGCCTACAGGTGTCCTCTGTTCGGCGGCTTGGGGTCTGTCCTCCCTCATGGGCATGCGGCTGGCCAATTGGCGTGACACGTCGGGGAGTTTAGCAGGGCCGTTTCAAGATCGTTTTGAGTAGCGGCTCAGGCGGCGGTACCGGGGCTGATGGCGTGCCGGTGGTGCTGGAACCCCTGCAGCAACCGAGTGTCCACTGTGGAGTGAGTGCGACGAAAGCGTCCTTCCTCACGCTCAGCGTGAGGAAGGCGTCCTTCGCCGCACGACTTCGGAGCCACTGGAGTACCTGGCGTCACCACAGTCCCATCAGCAACAGCATCCACCTAGGTGATCTTGAAATAGCCGTGCCCGTACGAGTGTCGCTGGGGTTGCAGGGGTTGCGGGTCTCGAGCCGGACGAGGGATGCGGTCACGACGATCGGCGTCCTTTGTCGACAGAACGCGGTGCCGAGCCCGTGCGGGAGACCTTCAGTCAGTTGGACAGGTCAGTCGCCGCCGGCGGCCGCGGCTTGATCGGGCTGGTTGATTTCGGTGGCGAGGGCCAGAAATTGTTGTGTGGCAGGAGTTGGCGGTGTCTTGTAGGCGAGCCCGACTCGGGCTCGGGGTTCCGGCGCGATGAACCGGCGGTAGACGACACCTCGGGTGCGCAGCGTGGTGGCTCGGGACCGCAACAGGAGGGTGACGCCGGTGCCCTCAGCGACGGCGACGATTCGCCGGTCTTCGCTGGGTTCGAGCCGGACGATGTCAGGGGTGTGGTCGGGTCCGTAGACTTCGGCGAGTATCCGGTCGTGCAGCCCCGGGTCGGTCCGCCGGGGGAAGTAGATCAGCGGGAGGCCGGTCAGGTGGTCTCTGCGCAGCCGTCGGTGCCTGGTCAAGGGGTGGTCGCTGGCGAGGCCGACGACGATGGGTTCGGTGGAGATTTCCACGCAGGTCACATCCGGGATGTCCGGTATCGGTGGATGGACGACGACGAGTTGCATGCTGCCCCTGCGCAGCGCTGACAGGTTCTGGCTGGTGGTACCGCTACCCAGCTCGAAGTCGATGTCGGTGTAGCGATGCCGGAACTCCTCGACCGTTGCTTCCACCACGCCGCCCGGCAGGGAGGGCGTCACCGCGACTCGCAACCGGCCACGCGACCCCGCACCCACCGATCGCACCAGGGCGGTCGCCGCCTCGACCCGGTCCAGGATGGCCAGCGCCTCCGGTAGCAGAGCCGCGCCGGCCGGGCTGAGCTCGACCCTGCGCCGGTCGCGCACGAACAACGAGAAGCCCAGTTCGGCCTCCAGGTTCAGGATCTGCTGGCTCAGCGCGGGTTGGGACACGAACACTCGCCCGGCCGCGCGCCCGAAATGCAGCTCGGTGGCGACCGCGACGAAGTAGCGCAGGTGCCGAAGTTCCACACAGTACGATAACCCTCGCCTATCACAGAGACACAACCGGGTCTTGGACGGCACGGCTGCCGGCGTGGTCAACTCGCCTTGTCAACAAACAGAAATCCAACACAGAGCAGAGGAGTCTCTTGTGAGTAGCCCTACCATCACCCGCGTCGTTCTCGAGCCTGCCGCCCAGCAGTTCGCCGATGCGGCCGCCAAACCGCCCTACCTTCATGACCTTGGGCCAAGCAGGGGCCGGACCACGGTCAACGACGCGCAGGCCGGCGAGATCGCCAGGTCGCCGGCGGACATCCAGGACCTGAAGATTCCTGGTGGCCCGTCCGGCGAGGTCTCGGTGCGCATCGTGCGGCCGCAGAACGCTCCCGCCACGCTGCCGGTCGTCCTCTACATCCACGGCGCTGGTTGGGTGTTCGGTAACGGTCACACCCACGACCGGCTGATTCGTCAGCTCGCTGTCGGCGTCCAGGCGGCAGTGGTGTTCCCGATCTTCAGCCTCTCGCCGGAGGCCAAGTACCCCACGGCGATCGAAGAGATCTACGCCGTGGCCACCTGGCTGGCTGAGCACGGGCACGAGCACGGTCTCGACGCCGGTCGGCTGGCGATCGCCGGCGACGGCGCCGGCGGGAACATGGCCGCCGCGGTCAGCCTGCTGTCCAAGACGCGCGCGGGTCCGAGGTTCGTTCAGCAGGTGCTGTTCTACCCGGCCACCGACGCCAACTTCGACACCGGCTCCTACCGGCAGTTCGCGACGGGCTATGGCCTGCGCCGCGACGACATGAAGTGGTTCTGGGATCAGTACACCACCGATCCCGGCCAGCGCGCGGAGATCACGGCCTCCCCGTTGCGGGCGACCACGGAGCAGCTCACCGGCCTTCCCCCGGCGCTGGTCATCACCGGGGACGCCGACGTGCTCCGCGACGAGGGCGAGGCCTACGCCAGCAAGCTCCGCGAAGCCGGCGTACCCGTCACCGCGGTGCGGTTCGAGGGCATGATCCACGACTTCGTGATGCTCAACGCACTGGCCGACACGCAGGCCGCACACGGAGCGATGGTGCTGACGAACAACATCCTCCGAGAGGCCTTCAACAAGTAGTCCTCACCAGTCGACAACGGGCGGACTCGCCGGATCAGCCCCGGCGGGTCCGCCCGCCGGCGTCTCCGAATATTGTGGTGGTCGCCGACGCACGAGCCAGCAACGTCCGCCCGGCCGCGAGTCTGTTGAGGACAATGGCCCGTACCGACAGGTCCCAACGCTTGGCGTACCTGGCGACGTCACCATCAGCCAGGCGATTTGTCGCGGTCATAGCCAGCCGCGGTGTTTGAATATCAGGTAGAGGCTGGCGCAGACGGCGGCCATGAGGAGTAGGGCGAAGGGGTAGCCGAGAGTCCAGTGCAGTTCTGGGATGTGTGGGAAGTTCATGCCGTAGATGGTGCCGATGAGGGTGGGGCGAAGAGGATGGCGGCCCAGGCGGAGATCTTTTGAGTTCTTCGTTTTGGGCGTTGCTGGCTTCGGCGAGGCGTTGCATGTCTTTGTTTGGGTTTGGGTGACCAGGGTGGCGTTGACGGTGAGGATGTCGCGGAAGTTGTCGACCTGCTCGACCACGGTGGTGGCGTGGTCGGCGACGTCGCGCAGGTAGCGTTGCAGTTCCTCGTCGGTGCCGTATCTGGTGAACCCGGCGGAGAGGCCGTCGAGAACGTTCAGGAGGGGGCGGATGGCGCGTTGGAATTCGACCGCTTCCCGACTCGTTCCGGGTGCGCGGTGCCAGTGTTCGTAGTGGAGCAGACTCCAAGCCAGGCGGCGGCTGAGAACCTCACCCGACGGCCGAGCGAATGCCCTCGCCGACCGTGCTCCGGGTGTTCGCCATGATTGCTTCGGCCTCGCCGGGGCGGGTCCGTGCGGCAGATCAGAGGACCAGGGCAGGTTCCAGCCTGGGATAGACCCTCAGCGTCTGATCCAACCCGGTGATGCGCAACGCCCGGCAGACCGCATGCGTGCTGGCCACGACCCGCAGCGTGATGCCCTGGGCGTGTGCACCCTGGTCTGCGGCTACCAGCACACTCAAGCCCGCCGCGGCAAGAATATCGACCCGCCGCAGATCGACCACCACGATCAACGCAGTCCCGTCGGCCACGGCCGCAGAGAGGTGACCGGCCAACTCGGGAGCGGTGCGCAGATCGACCGAGCCGGCCGCCTCCACCACCCGCACCCACGGCGAACCCCTTGTCGCCACTACCAGGCCGTACTCAGATGGACGGGCCGGCACAACTAACGGGACTTGGCTGTGACGGTCTTGCGCTACTGATCCCACGATCGGCTCCTCACCCTCGGCCGACCGCAACCGGTCCTTGTCGGACCCAGACCTCCATGGATGCGTCACGGGACACGTGCGGCCTGCTCACTGATGATCTAGGTCGTCGATCGCAGGGTCTGGGCACTCCCGACGGCGTCAAGGAAACGCTAGCACCGCCGGCACCCCCACCAACAGAGTCCTCGACCGGTGGTGGGCACGCTGACCTGCACTCCTTCGCCAGGCCGGGACACCTTCATGTGAGAGCTTGTTGGTGCCGTGGGTGGGTGTGGTGGCAGTCATCGTGGAGGTTGAGCGGTGCCGCGCGCCGGCGACGTCAGACCCCGCCGGGATTGTCGCATGAGAACTTTCCTGGAACGTGGCCGAACAAGAAGCTCAAACGTCCTGCGGAAACGGTCGCCGACCAAAAATAACCCAGCTCAGGTGTGGCACACCAGCGCGTTCGACAGGTAATCGGCTATGGGGCTCGCGAGAGTGATTCTGTTCGGTGAGCCTGCGAATGTGAGCGGGTGGGCTCTCTCGCGACTTTACGTTTCGCCGAGTGTCGTTCTCTGTGAGCGATTCTCGGCCGCCGACGCGCTCCGGCGTTGCCCACGCACCCGGTCGGGCCTCGTGTCAGCACCAACGGGGTACGCCCATGTGGAGGACTGCGGTATCGATCACCGCGGCGGAGGAGTAGATTGTCTTTGTTACCCCGGACCTCGGTGGCGTGACCTGCCCGTGACGATCGCGGACGCAGATCATGAGCCGAGGTCCTTTCTTGCGTGGATGTAGCGAACGCCGAGGGTTTCGACAGCGTGGCGTGCGTGTGGTTCGCGCAATTGTGTCCGTTGGCGCGCCGCGCCGCACGGTTCTCTCTTTGTGTTCCAGGAAATGAAGTTGTCATGCGACGTACCCGAACCGTTGTCCAGGCCCTGCTCGGGGTCGCCGTGGTGGCCGGGGGCCTGGTTGCCCTCACTCCTGCGGCGCAGGCCATCACGATCCCAGTGGCCTGCAGCGAGAACGCTCTGGTCGCGGCGGTGAACCTGGCCAACTCCACCCCCACCGCCGACACCCTGGTGCTGGCGGGCGGGTGCACCTACGCGTTGACCTCCGCCCACGGCGGTCTACTCACCACGGGGTTGCCGGTGATCGACACCCCGATCGAGATGATCGGCCCAGCGACCATCACGCGCTCTTCGCTGCTGCCGTTCCGGATCGCCGAGGTCAGCTCGACCGGCAGCCTCACCCTCACCACCTCGATGATCTTCACCAACGGCAGCGCCGTCGGTGACGGGGGCGGCATCCTCAACCGGGGTGCGGTGACGCTGACCAGTAGCGGCTTGATCGGCAACGTCGCCACGCTCAATGGCGGTGGGCTGGCCAACGCCGACACCCCGTCCGGCACCGCGCCCGCCGCGACGTTCACCAGGAGCGATGTCACCGGTAATACCGCGTTGCTGCGCGGTGGCGGGATCTACAACGGGCTGCGGGGCACGTTGACCACCACCGGGGTGTCCGGCAGCCCGCTGTTCATCCTGAACAACACCGGCTCGGAAGGTGGCGGTGTCGCGGCGGTCAACTCCACCGCGACCACCATGACCCAAACGGCCGTCACGGTGAACCACGCATTGCTGACTGCCGGTGGCGTTTACCGCGAGGGCGGCGTCATGACCACCACCAACTCGCCGATCACCGCCAACACCCCGAACAACTGTGTCGGCAGCACCCCAGCCGTGCCGAACTGCACCGGCTGACGCCGCGTTGTTCAGCCCAGCCGTGATCGGGGACCGGGAGGCCGTTATGGCAGCACCCGCACCGACCCCGTCCCGCCATCCCCGGCGGATCGGGATGACCGAGGTTGAGCAGCTGGTCGTCGCGGCCCGCACGGGGCGAGGCCGCGACTACCGGCACGGCGGTGGTTCCTGTTACGCCGCCGTGCTCGACCGCCTGGCCTGGGGGCACAAGCTCCTCGGGGTGTGGGCCAGTGACCGGGTCACGACCGCGCTGCAGGTCGCCCTGGCCGATCTGCACAATCTGGCGGGCTGGATCTGCTTCGACACCGGCCGGGTCGCCGACGCCCACACCCACTTCCAGCAGGCGCTCACCCTGGCCCGATACAGCCACCACAACGCGCTGATCGCCAACATTCACTACCGAATCGGCCGCGTTCACCTGCACAACCACGCCCCAGATCAGGCGTTGACACAATTCCACCTCGGCCGGGCCGCCGCCCAAGCATGCGGCTCGGACCACGCCCTGGCCATCCTCTCCGTCAACCAAGCCTGGGCCCACGCCACGATGGGTGCGGCCGACCAGACGCTGCGGCTGCTCGACCAGAGCCGAGAAGCCTTCGCTGGCGCAGACCTCGGCCACACCCCGGGGTGGGCGGCGTTTTTCGATGAGACCGACCTGTCCGCCATGGTCGGCACCGTGCACGCCGAACTGGCGCAGACCGTGCACCCCCGACACACCCGCTCGGCTGTCCCCGCCCTGTCGTATGCGGCCACCCGCTTCACCGAGGCCATGGCCCGCAGCAAGACCTTCACCCTGATCTCGTTGGCGACCTGCCATTTCCTCGACGGAGACACCGACCACGCCACCACCATCGGCACCCAGGCGGTCGAGCTGGCCACCACGCTCACCTCAACCCGGGCCGCCGACCGGATGCGCCCCCTCCACCACCAGGCCGACAAGCACCGCGACAACCCGGACGCCCACCACCTCGCGCACCTGATCACCACCTTCGCCGCGGCCTAACCCCTCCCACGCCGGTCCGCGTGGTGCGCGACGCTGGCACAAAGAGGAGGTGCTGATGGACGAGACAGGGTTGAGGTGAACCGGTCGGTGGTGGGTCGGCTCCTGGAGGAGCTGTCCTGGGAAGGGCCGCGGGTTCGCCAGTACCGCTTCGGCGGCCGGGGCCTGGAGAACGTGCTCACCGCCGAAGTGTTGACCGCGTTGGATTTCCTGCCGCGCCGCGGGTTCCTCGGTGCGGTGCTGGCCGCCGCGCACGGCGCCGACCCACCCGACTCGCCTGCCAGTACCTCGCGCTCACCCACACGGCCGCTGAACGCACCCCGCTGCTGCTGCTCCTGCTCGCAACCCCACCGCCGATCGCAATCACCGGCCAGGGCCGCCTGAGCATCGACGAGGCGATCACCCGACAGCTACCCTCGACCTACCCGCGCGTCGCCCACCACCCCTGGTCTCTGCCCGACCTCCTCGACCGGATCCCCACCACCTGTGCGTGGACCACCTGGACCGACCTGGCCGAGGTCGTCGCCGAACAGGCATCCCGCTACCCCACGGCGGACCCGTCCGTGCGCGCGTGCATCAACCGGCTCGCCACGTCCCTCACGCGAGCGATCGCCCGACATGCCTGACCACACCCCGAGCGTCAGGTGACCGAACCTGCCTGCCCGGAACGCCGGGCGGGTCGATGCTGTCCGTCGGACTATGCCGGGAGTGGGGTCAGCGGGATGGGGAACCGCCCGCCGGTCTCTGTGGCGGGGTAGGTTCGCCAGTCTAGGAGCCGGCCGGTGTCGTCGAGTAGTTCCATCCGTACCTGCCGGCCGACTCCGACGCCCAATTCCGCGGCGCCGCGCTCGTATCCGCAGGCCAGGCCGTAGGCGAGGGTGGGCTCCTCGCGCAGGACGCTGCCGTTGTCACTGGCGGCGAACCGCAGGATGTGTTGCATCGCCGTCCTGCCCGCGTTAGCGCGGCGGGGTGGGTTCGATGTTTCTTCGCCGCAGCGCCACGTAGCGCAGGGGCCGGCGCGGACCCGGTAGCGCGAAGCGGCGAATCAGCGTGGTCGCCACCGCGCCCAAGCCGAGCCACACCAGCGCGGCGAGGCCGTCGTTGAGCAGGACCTGCGCTTTGGCGTTGGCCGGGGTGAACAGGGTGTCGAACCCCAGCGACACTCCGCTGGCGAAGCCGCGCACGAACGAGGCGACCCCGTTGGCCGGGTTCGCCTGGCCCAGGACCATGATGATGTTCGCGGCGAGCACCACCGCGAACACGCTGGTGATGATGGTGATGATGGTGCAGATCAGCCGGACCGCGCGGGTCCGACCCCACCGCCGCTGTTCGCGGTCCTGGGCCTCAGCCAACGGGGAGATCCCGGCCGGGGTCAGCTCGACCAGACCCGGGTTCGGATTCACATAGGCAACCGGAACGGGACCCGGGTCGGGATCTGGCTCGAAACTCGTCATGATTCTGGTGTCCTGTCTCGCGGGTGATCCGAGCGGCGGGATCGGATGCCGTTGCGGCTCGGTGGGGGCGTCGGTCATCTGCGGGCGCGCCGACGGCGGGTGGTTCTGAGGCCGCCGCTGGTGATGGCGTGGTAGATCAGCAGCAGGACGACGGATCCGATGATCGCGATGATCCAGGTGGACAGGTCGAAGAACCCACCGGTGGCGGCGATGTTGAAGAACTTCGACGCCGCCCAACCGCCGAGTAACGCCCCGGCGACACCGATCAGAATCGTGACGATGATGCCGTGTTTCGCCCGGCCACCCAACAACGATTTGGCGATCACGCCGGCGATCAGGCCGAGCACGATCCAGCCAACAATGCTCATATTCACTTGTGACTCCTCAATAAACTCTTCGGATCGCGGACATTCCGCGTGTTCAGGTCAGGGGTCGCGTTCGGACAGTCCACTCCGGACTCATGTCGGGTCGGGTCGCCGCGGCCAGCGTGGAGGTGATGGCGAACAGCACGTCCAAGCCCGTGACCCGCAGAGCGCGCAACGAGCACCGGCCGGCCGGGCGCACAGGCGGCCTCCCACCCCGGCCCGCAGCGCCGCAGCCAAACCGTCCACATGGCGGAGGTCGACCTCGCCGACGACGCGCACCCACGACCGTGGTGCCCATCCGATCGGTGATCACCCGCAGGCCAGGGATCACCTCATCAGACCGGACCGCGACAGGTTGCTGCCCGGGTCGACCGACCACCCGGCGGGGATCCCGCACGGCATCGGGCACGGGCCCGTCGACCATCCCGGCGGGCACCTCGACCACGGTGAGAACCGCGACCAGACCGTGGGCCGCGCCGTCCCCCGGCATGCCGGGAGGGAAAAGCCACCGCGAGGACATGGGTTTCTCCGGTCATCGAAACTCTGCGTTCGACTGCCGGGGTCCGGGACAGCGCCCACCCATCTGAAGTGGGCTCAGTATGCGCCCCGCCACCACCCACCACAAGCACCTCCAGACCCGCCCGATCGGCACGCCGCCACCCCGACCAGGCCGTTTCTGTGGCGGGTGTTGGCGTCCTAGCGGGTCACGCCGCCTGGCCCCATCGCGCCGATCACCCCTGCGGCGCGTAGGCTGAGCTGTATTCCGGTCGCGACGACATCCCACTCCCGAGGTGCCAGCCCCTCCGGCCCATCTTGGAAGTAGTGATTGGTATGTCCCTCCTCCACCGCACCGTCCGTGAACGCACCGGCCAGGCTCCACCCGCGGATGCCGGTACGTCGACACCAGCTGAGCAGCTCACCCCACCGCCGCCGGCCCAGCCACCGACTGCGGCACCGGCACGGGTGCCCCGCACTCGCACCGGAGCCGCCTGGATAGCCCTCATCGCCGCCGCCCTCCTCGCCGTTCTGCTGATCGTCTTCCTGGTGCAGAACACCCACAGCACCGAGATCTCCTTCCTGTGGATGACCACCAGCACCCCACTGGCCGTCGCGCTGCTCATCGCCGCCGTCGGCTCCGTGCTGCTCACCCTGATCGTCGGCACCGCGCGCATCACCCAACTCCGCCGGCTGGTCCGCAAGAACCGCACCTGACCACCAGCGGGCGACACCTCGCCCTCCGGGGGTTCGGGATGCGCGACAGACCCGACCGTGACAACCGGCCGCAACCAAACACGGCCTTCCGGGTTCCGCGAGGCCGAAAACGCGGCAACGTGATCCGAGACAGACGCATGTGCGGGCCGGCACTGACAGGGTCGAGTAGAAAACTCGGTGGCTGATCGGACCGTATTGTTGTCACGATCACGATGGCGGCCAAATAATCCACGTGCCGAATACTCACGGGCGATTCTCAGGCAAATGTGCATCAGAATCGACCGACCACATTTCCAAACGGGGTAGAATCGAGTTGTCGAGAACATCTCGCACCGGGGCGGTCAAGCCCCCGTCGTCTTCGACGACCCACCCAGACCGGCCACAGTTCGGCCGGGGACAGGAGCACCGACATGACGTCGGGCCCACACCTTCGCCTCGCCACCCCACCGGCCACCATGGTCACCGAGCCGCCTCGGCAGACACTGCGGTTGAAGCTCAAGCCGAAGGCGCCCACCACGGGGTACGTCGACGGAGCGTGGTGGCCCCGCTCATGGGATCTGTCCACCGAACTGCCAGCGCTGCTCGCGGTGCTGGCTATTCGGCTGGGTCGCGTCTCCCGGGTCAGCTACAACCTCACCACCTGGAACGCCGCCCACCGCCGCCTCAACGTCGACGGCCACCAGGTGCGGCTGGGCGGATTCCACGTCCAACACCCGCACACCATCGACGTGATCGCATCCAACGGGACACGACTGACCCTGCTGGTCCTCCCGCCCGCAACCCACCCGGCAACCGCACACCCAATCATGATGATCGCGGCCCGGCGCAACAACATCGACAGCATCGACGAACTGCTCACACCCATCGCCGCGACCAAGCCGGGTCCGCCGACCAGCGACCAGCCCGACGACCCCGCCATGCAGCGCTGGGAGGTCGACGGCGGCCTGGTGTCTCTCCATGCCTAACCACCCGCGACGTCCGGACCCCAACCGGGCGATCGGCATTCCTAACAGCACCTGAAAACGCCATCAGACATCGTAAGGAATACCCGATGACCACCGTTGAATACACTTCCCTCTACGACCTACGGGTCAAGCTCGTCCACGACACTCTGACGAAGCACTCAACCCTCGGCGATCACGCGTCACACGATCTCGCCGTGCAGGTACTGGACGCCCTGGACCACATCCCAGAGAAACGGCGCTGAACGTCCCAACCCATAGCCCGAGATGATTTCAACCACGCAAACACGCGACAGGCCGCAAACGAAAAGCACTATCACCTCGGCCGACGACGCCCGGCTGCACCTGCCCGCCCTGACCGAATACACCAAACCGCTGGCGCGCCGGCAGTTACAGTGAACCGCGGATCGGGCGAGTGTGGGGCCACCCCGGATGGCACGAAGACCCGGAGTGGAAGGGCGCGTGGGGTCCCAACCCGCCGTTCCACACGCCGGTCTTCGTCCTCACCCATCACCCGCGCCCGTCGATCGAGATGGATGGCGGCACGACGTTCCACTTCATCGACGCTCCGCCTGCCGAGGCGCTCGAGGCCGCCCGCCAGGCCGCCAACGGCCAGGACGTGCGCATCGGCGGGGGTCCCACCATGATCCGCGACCTCGTCGCGGCGGGGCTCGTGGACCACATGCACATCGTGGTGGTCCCGATCCTGCTCGGCCGGGGCGTGCGCCTCTGGGACGGACTGGAGGGCCTCGAGAAGGACTACGCGGTCGAGGCCACCTCCTCGCCCAGCGGAGTCACACATGTGACCTTCACCCGCGCGGGCGTCTGAACGTCGGGCGTTGTTCGGTACCCGACCGGGTGTCGTTCTGTGCTCCGAGGTCACGCTTAAGCTGACGCCATACCCGTCGATCTGGGCGCGTTGGGGAGGGTCCCGATGCCGTGCCTGCGTCACC
>NZ_DASYTH010000055.1:0-8288 GCF_036002505.1 Actinophytocola sp.
ACCCGGATTCATCTCCACCGCGATGCGTGGAAGGCTCACCCGCGACACGCAGGCAACACTGCGCTCCCTGCCCGCTGAGGGCCGGTCACGATATGGCAGCAGCCTCGAGTGCCGCCGCGGCTATCGCGCCGGCAGGGCGAGTTCGCGACCGCGGTAGAAGGCTTCGCGCTCGTCCACGACGTAGCGGGTCATCGCCTCGCGCCGGTGTGCCTCCGCCTCGGAGGCGCGCCAGGCGTCGCACGACTCCTTCGAGGCCCAGAACGAGACTCCGACCACCTCCTGCCCGTCCTCCGACCAGTACGCGTAGGCGCGGCGCATGCCCTGCGGGAAGGTGTCCGGCCGCCACGCCCGCTCGAAGTCCGCCAACGTGCCTGGCTTGATCCGGCGGGTTGTCATCCAGACGAAGTGCTCGTCCATTGCTGCCTCCTGTCCCACCGATGCGATCGGATGGCGCGCCGACGTGCCGGCGGCTGCCACCCGTCCCTGCCAACATCAGCGTAGGCCTGCCCACGCCCGGTCACAGATCTTGGACAGTTGGCGCCCGCAACGGCAGTACTTCCCGGTGTTACGGCTCGCCCATGGCGAGGCCGCGACCCGCGACAGACGTGATCTCGCGCCGGCCGGCGTGGAAGCCACGACCGGCGACGTGGCGACGCGCCGGAAGTAGCCTGCCGCTAGCTGATCGAACAAGCCGACGACGGCCACCCCAGGGTGGCACGGCCGGTCCGGGTCGTGCTCGCCGAGCTCGAGCAAGCTCTGGCGCTGGCCAACACCGATCCCGCTCCGACCTGGTCAACTGCACCAGCGCAGGGCGAGTGGAGGCGCATAGCCATGACGCCTTGCAACCCCGTTGGACGACACACCGAGGAAACTCGGATTGGCGTTCGAGCAGGTCACCCGACTTCAGGGTCCTCGGTGGACAGTCGAGCTACTTTGGATCTCCTTGAAGACGATTCGATGCGGCGGCCCAGCCGAGCGCCGTGGCAACCGGACAGGGAGCATCGTTCCTGGATCAGGACGATGGTTGCCTTTCCGCGGACCGGGGCTGTCAGCGAGGGCGTGTTGGCCACCCCAGAAGCCGGTCACGATCGAGTCGGGGGCGACGGGACGGCCGCTGGCGTGAAGGCCGGGCGGGCACCGCCAGGGCCGAAGGTCCCGCCGCTTCGGGAGACTCGGCCCTGGCCGCGCCGTCAGCTGGCCGGCACGATGAGGGGCTGGCGGCGCGAGGGCGGGCCAGTGGGTACGACGGCGTCGCAGGATTGGTGACGGGTGGTGGCCGATGGTTGCCCTGACGCGGCGCGAGTGCATGGATCTGCTGGCCTCGGTACCGCTTGGCCGGGTGGTCTTCACGCTGCGCGCGTTGCCGGCGATCCGGCCGGTCAACCACATCGTCGATGATGGCGCTGTGATCATCCGTAGCCATCTCGGCTCTGGTATTACCTCCGCGATGCCGGGCGGGCAGGTGGTGGTCGCCTACGAGGCGGACTGCATCGACACGGAGGCGAGGACCGGCTGGAGCGTGGTGGTGACGGGCATGGCGCGGTTGGTCCGCGACCCCGCCGACGTTGCCCGTTACGAACAGGCATTGCGGCCGTGGGTGGACCGTGCGATGGACTGCGTGGTCCGCATTGAGCCGGAACTCGTGACCGGTTACCGGCTCAGTCCTGGCCTCGACCAGCCGGAATCCGCGCTCGCTGAATCGTCTCCGGGCGCCTGAGCGTCCTCGGGCCAGCAGACGGCCGCGGGCGGCCAGGTGCGTCGATCGTGTGGAAGGCGGGTACCGCCTCCAGCACCCCGAGTGCCGCCGGCAGGCGGTGGAGATGAGACGTGGGGGCGGCCAGCCGCAACGGGTTGCACGTCGTGCCGGTCACGCGTTGCGGTCACCCGGCCGGCGGCGATCAGCATGCACGTTCCGGCGCCGTCACAGTCCGCCAACTCGGCCAGGTCGACCACCAGCGGCCGGTCAAGGTCGGTCAGCACCCCGGCCAGGGCGTGCTCCAGGCTGGACACGGTCGCCACGGTCGCCCGACGCTGCGTTCGAGAACCACCGCTTGTGGGCTGCGGTAGTGAATTCCGGCAGCCCGCCCACTGCATGACCGACATCCTTCCGGCCACCGTGATAAGTGTTCACACAGTCACAAGCGGTGCCCAACTCGCCTACCACCTCGCCGCCACACCCGACCGCGCCCGTCCGCGTCCGTAAGGGGCACGTGACGACCCGGTGACAGCCGTCCGAACAGGCGGGACATGACGGGGCCGACCAGCCGGCAGCCGTTGCGATGCGGTGGTGGGAAACGTGGGAGCGACCCTGAGCTACACCACACCGAGCTCCGTCCGGGTGCATGGCGACCTGGATTTCCGGTCAGCCCCGCTGTTGCGTGACGCCCTCGTCGAGGCGATCAGCCAACCGTTGGGCGAGGACGTGCAGGTGGACCTCGCCGGTGTCACCTTCCTCGACTGCGCCGGACTCGGCGCGTTGATCGCCGCCAGCAACGCGGCCCGCACCCGCAAACGCCGGATCTTCGTCACCAACCCGTCCGGCGCCGCCCGCCGCGTTCTGCAGATCTGCGACCTGCTGACCCCCTAACCCGGGGCGGGGAAACCGGCGTGCCTCGCTGACACTCGGGCGGGCGAAGCAGCCGCGGACACCGCGCGGCCCGCCGCCGGGGCCGGTCGCTGGGCGGTGTTTCGGCACACCCCCGGCGGTGGACCCGTCCCGCCCGCCAGCAGCCGCGTCAACCGACCCGCGCCCGCCGCCGTGAGGTAAGGGTCGCCCGCGCCACCGGGTTTTCCGGCCTCGCTCTCACGGCCGTCACGGCGAGGGCTTCCCCGGCCAGCCCGGGTAGGCCCAGCGCCCGCCGCAGATCGGCCGCCAAGGCACACCGCCCGGTACGCCGCGATCAGGCCCGCCACCTCACCCGCACGCACCGCGCCCAACACCAAACTCGTCGCGCACGTCGTGGCCCGCCGGGCCGATCTCGATACGCCATGTCCGGTTGTGGCACAGGAAGCGTGGACCGATGACGACGGTCAATACGGCTGCGCCATCTGGCCTCCCTCGTCCGCTACTCCAAGACGACCGACTCCTCCACCACCAGCACGGGCCATTCGCGCTGGTGAACGGCCTTTCCCGGGCTACTCCCGCCGGAGACCCGCGCGGGTTCGACTCCCGCCGTCTCAAAAAGAGGCCGGCGGGAGTCGAACCTCGCTTATGCCAGCCCGGTGTCAAAGGGCTGGCACGCGGCATGGATTTCGCAAAAGTGAGGGGTTGCGGGGGGTGAACCGCTAGCTCGTCCACCACTCTCGATGCTTAGCCTACGTCGACACCCGCAGGCCCGAGCGTCTTCCTTGTCGGGACGGCGGGATGTGAACCCACGACCCTTGACCCGGGTAGTCGAAGGCCCCGGCGGCATGCTCAAGCCACGGTCGGGTTCGCCACGATGATTGCCCTGGCGGCGGATGCTGACTGGTGCCGTGGAAGCCGGCATCCGGCCGCGTGGTGGACAGCGGATGAGTTCTGCGGTGGTGACCGCGGGCTGCGTCGCCAGGTCCACTCCCCGCTGAACGGCGGTCCCGGCAGCCAACTGGGAATGAGCGGCCCGTGTGCCGCGGGCCCCCACGCCGACGACGAGGCGAGGGGGTGAGCGTCCGCTCACCCCCTCGGATGTGTCTGGTCAGCTGCGGCTGTCGTCGCCCCGACGGTCCGACGAGGTACGCGAGCGGATCGCGGCCGCGACGGCGTTGACTGTCTCGATCACGGCGGCCGCGGCCTTGTCGACGAACGTGGCCGTCACCTCGCGTAGCCGGGTCCGGAAGGCCTCGACCTGCTCGTCGGTCCACACCCCGCGCGTTTGCGGTCGGTCGGTCGCCGCCGGTTCGGCGACCGCCACCGTCGAGCCCACCGGCTCGGAGTCTTCGGTGTCCTGCGCCGCCTCGGCCACTTCCTCTTCCATCGCCGGGGCTTCTTCGGTTGCTTCCGCATCGACGATGTCGGAGACCGACTCGTCGAACACGGGCGTGACCTCGCTCTCTTCGGCGGCCCCGGTCGCCTCTTCGAGGTCGGTCGGCGGGATCGTATCGCCGACGAACTCGGCCGCGTCTGCGGGAGTGTCCGCCGGAGTCTCCGCGGCAGTTTCGTCGGCTGCCGCGTCTTCGGCGGCGCTCTCCTCGGCAGCGGTCGGTTCGGCGGTGAGGGCCTCGGTGACGAGTGCCTCGGCGCCCTCGGTCTCTTCGTCTGTCGGTGCTTGCGGGGATTCGGCCGGGGTCGGCTCGCTCGCTTCACCGACGCCCTCGGTGGCCGCTTCGCCGGTACCTTCCTCGGCCGCCTCGCCGACGCCTTCGGTGAGGTCGCCGGCGGGTGTCTCGATCGTCTCGGCCGGAATGGGTCCGGTCGCTTCGCCGAGCCCTTCGTCCTGCGCCTCGGCAGGCGGCTCGTCGACTTCGCCGACAGCCTCGCCGACAGCCTCGGCCGCCGGCTCGTCGGTCGCATCGTCGGCCGGTTCGTCGACGGTTTCGGCCGCTGGTTCGTCCGCGGCCTCGACCGCTTCGGCCGCCGGTTCTCCCGACGCGCCGACCGCCTCGTCCACCGCGGTACCGGCCGAGGGCTCCTCGTCGGCTGCGGACTCGCTCTCCACGACGGCTGTCTCGTCTGTCGGGGGTTCTTCGGTCGTTGCCTCCTCTACGGGTACGTCCTCAGCCACGGGTTCCGCTATCGCACCGGGGACATCGCTGGGTACCGCCACGACGTCGATGGGTGCGAGGTTGGCCGGCACCTCCCCGGCCGCCGACTCCTCGGCCGCCGTCGCCTCACCCGCCTGCTCCTCCGCTGGCGTTACCTCGACCGCCGCGGCGACGGCATCGCCGCCGAGGGAAGGCGCTTCGGCGTCGACGATCGCGGGCGACGCCTCTACCGGCTGGCTCGCCGTCTCCGCGGCCGCCGACGGCGGCGCTCCGCCTACCTGGCCCCCGCCATCCAGGGTGTTCGGGTCCTGCATGTTTCCTCCGTCCGCTCGCTGTGGCGCGCACAAGCCCAGTTGCGCCCACGGCCGGGGACAGAACCCCGGGCGGCGCCCGCCCGAGCCGCCACACCGGCCGGGCCGGTGGAGGAGCCGACAACGCGGCACCGTGCCGGCCGCGGGTATCGCGGAGCTGCGACGACGGTACGGCGGGACAACAGGGTGGCGACGAGGGGTGAGCGTCTGCCCGGACGACGCTGCCGGGATGTCCGTGCGGCGCAAGGAAAAGGTACCTCCGGATCACCGCCAGCACATCCCTTGGAGGACGTGTTCGGGACTCGGAAGAATCTCGCGATATGACCGGCGTGCCCGCGTCTCTCGATCCGGTTGTCGCGGCCCGGCTGTAGCGCGATCCGGCCGGGTTGGTGCCCGACTTGACCGGCCACGCTCCCTCATGGATGACCCCAGCATGGTCAACACCAGGAGTTGACCAGGACGAACGCGAATACGCGCTGGTCAGAACGGTGGTGTTCGTTGGTTTACCGAGGGCGAGGGAGGCAAGACCGGCAAGATCGTCTCCCCAATTTCTCCCCACGATCGTTGATCGTGCCGGTGTTGGCATCACGTCGAAATCGAACGGCAGACCATCGGATTAAGAGGCACAGTAGAGGCGGCCATCACGTATCACGACAACCGGTCAACGCGGTGTGGGTGTCAGCACTGGGAGGCGTCCGGCAGCGCTGGTTGCTGTCAACTCAGCGTGCGTGGGGCAAGCGGTTCGTGCTTCAGAAACTGTCGGCCGAGAAGGTGGCGGCGAGCCTCCATCATCGCTGCCTCGAAGCCGAGATCACCGACATCGACGTAGGGCAGCGAAAGGCGTCCACACCCTCGACGAAGAAGGCCGCTCTCGTGGCGGATCCACGCCGCGGCGGCGTCGAGCTCGGTGCGGGTGGCACCCGCGTGCTGGGGCTTCGGCCCACGGTAGCCGGCAAGATCGTCCCCGGAGAATCGGGTGTTGCCGAGGAAACACGCCCGGATCGTGACCGTCGGCAGCGCCGCCGCCAGCCGCGGGACCATCGCCGGCACGATTTCGGGTCCTTCGACCATGAACTGCTCGGCCTCCTCGCTGCATACCTCCACAGCCTGTTCGATGTGCGGGTACATCAGGTCGCCGACCGCCGTGCCTGGCACGTCGCCTTGGTCGAGCTCGTCAAGCTCCGGCAGCACCCGCCGCAGTACGGTCCGCAGGACATCGGTGGGCAACCACGGGATCCCATCGCTGAGCAGCAGCCGGTGCGCCAACGACGACTTGCCAACCCGGCTGGGACCTCCGACGAGAAACACGTGACGCGCCACAACTCGAATGCTCGCAGATCTCGCCACCGCCTCCCGAGCCGGCCGCCCTGCAGGCCGACTACCAGATTTGTCGTTGCTGAATCAGCCGTCCGGGATCCGGCATCCCGTCGCGCAGGCTTCGCCCGGTCGGGCCGCGTCCGCCTGGTCCAGGTGGAGCGCCCCACCGTACGAACTACCTGGACCAGGCGGACGCGGTCTGGCTGCCTTTGGTGCGCGGCGGGACGCCAATTGGTGCCGGTCCATCCCGGAGCGCCCGGGTCCAGGGCGGGTAGCCCTGGACGCCGGAGGCATCGCTCGTGTGTCGGCGACCGGGCGGCGGCGCGATCGGCCAGGCCGGCGCGGTGGTCCCCGTGAAGATGGAGACGTTGCGTGGTAGCGGGCGGGCGCGCCATGGGCCATGCTCAGGATGCTCGATGCATGCCACCCGCCGTTGCGGCTCTGTCGACGTCTCGTCGATCAACGGCGCGGGTGGCCGGCTCCGCCCGAGACCCCGGCGGCGCCCGTAGGCGCTCTCGGTTCTCGTACGACTTCTTGGCACGGAGGAACGCCATGAGGTCCACAGCGGCCAGCCGTCCCGACCACCACAGATCCACCCCTGGTGTCGGTCCGGGGGTGCGGCACCGGTCGGTCTCGATCAGGGTCCCGTCGATGGTGACGTGGGCGTAGCCGGCGATCTTCGCCGCGAGCAGCACCGACGGCCGTCCGGGAGCGTGGGCGGCGAGCGCGGTGAGGCCTTCGTGCAGGTAGGTGTACCCGGTCGAGCGGCTGACCTGGTTGTCGGCGGCCAGCTGGGTGATCCGGGTGCCGTCGAGCAGCCAGCGCAGCACCAGGATCGCCTGCCGGTAGCAGCCCAGCACCCTTGTTCCGGCCCTGGTCCCGAGCCGTCGCCGTTCGGCGTGCAGGAGACCGGACAGGAACAACACGGTGTGTTCACCTACGGGCAGGGTGGCGGTGTATGTGACACTCATAGCTGCGCAGGACCCTACTGAATTTCTGTGAGAGGACCACTTCATACCGGGGTTCTGCGTCTTCTCGTTGCACCGCAACAGGTTCGGGTGTGTCCACACTCGACGACCGGCGACGGCTACCTGACGTGTTCAGGCCGTTAATCGGAATGGCTCATTAACTAGGCTGACCGACGCTCGCTCCGACCTGCGGCCAGATGAGCGCGAGATTACTCATAGCGGCAGTGCAGGGCCACGGAGTGGCCTTGACCTCTATCAGAGCTGTCAGCGATTACTTGGGCTCGTGCGGTCTTGCCGACGACTGAATCGGCTGCCCAGGAGATCGCCCCGACCTTCCGCCAAGCCGGATCGCTAGGTGGTCAAGTTGAGTCCCCCGCGTCCGCCCGGTCCCCTAGGGTCCAGGCCAGCGCCGGCCTCATCGTCTGCCGGGGCTGTTCGGTCCGGCTGATCCCATCCGTCCCGACGAGTCTCGTTAGCAACCGGTTAGCAGGGTGGCTCGGCGGATCACCTCGATGCGATCTGTCGGCGACGCGGCCTCATGCGGTGTCGTACGAGGTCAGGCGGTCACGGTGTGGTCCGGTGACGCTGGTGGCGTTGCAGTACTTCGCTGCTGTACCGGACTTCCCAAGACGGCTGCCAAGCGGCATCCCGCGGTGCCTCGCGTTCGCGCCCAAGAGCGACACGGGGACGCGGGCATGCTCGATGGATGATCGTCGGATCAGCTCGTTCATTCCGTCGATGCCATTCGCGACACTGCCGTGAAGGATGGCGAGCGGAGACGTCGGTGATGGAGCTACGACACACCCGGGAGGGCTATTTCTGACAGATCTACCCCGCGCCCCGCGCCAGCCGCGCGGGCAAAGAAAGGAGCACTCATGAAGATCAAGCGAGTATCCGGCCGCGTCGCGTTGGTCGCCGTGGCTGCCGGAGTGACAGTACTCGGCGCCAGCGGCGTCGCCGCCGCCGATCCGCCGGGCGAGGCGTTTCCGGTCGTCTGTGACAACGGCGTGAC
>NZ_DASYTH010000056.1:0-22960 GCF_036002505.1 Actinophytocola sp.
TGGCGGGTGTCGAAGCGCTTCGACACCGCGCTGCCCTCGAGGATCGGCACCTGGCCGGGGGACTCGCGTGCTTGAACGGGGAACTCGCGTGCCGGAACCGGGGACTCGCGAGATCCCCCCGGCCAGGGCAGGTCCGTGTGCCAGCACCACGCGCGGTGCTCGGTACCCACGGGCACCGGAACCTCCACCTGGCAGCGGTCGGTGGCCAGCGGGCAGCGGGCAGCGTACGCGCACGCGGCCCCGGGCTGAGCCGGCCGGCCGGAACCCGGCGCGGCCAGCCGGGTGCCCCGGGCGTGCGCCATCGGCACCGCGGCCAGCAGCGCCCGGGTGTACGGGTGAACCGGTTGGCGCAGCAGGCTTTCCGCCGGTCCCTCCTCGACGATCCGGCCGGCGAACATGACCGCGATCCGGTCGGCGAGCCGGGCCACCACCGACAGGTCGTGGCTGACCAGCAGGATCGCCTGCCCGGCCGCCTTCTGCTCGGCCAGCAGGTCGAGGATCTTCGCCTGTGCCGCGACGTCCAGCGCGGTGGTCGGCTCGTCGGCGACCAGCACCCCCGGCCCGGCCGCGATCGCCGACGCGATCAGCGCACGCTGCCGCTGCCCGCCGGACAGCTCGTGCGGGTACTGCCGGGCGCGCTCCTCCGGCTCGGGCATCCGCACCGTCGCCAGCAGCGAGCAAACCCGTTGCCACACCGCGTTTCGCGGCACCACGTCGTGGTTGCGCAGCGCCTCGGCGATCTCCGCGCCGACCCGGCGGGCCGGATCCAGCGCCACCAGCGCGTCCTGGGTGACCAGCCCGATCCGCGCGCCGCGCACGGTTCGCCAGCCGCGGCGGCCGCGCCGGGTCAGGTCCAGGCCGTCGAGCGTGATCCGCTTGGCCCGCACCGAGGAACCGGCGCCCACCAGCCCGAGCAGCGCCCGCGCGGTGACGCTCTTGCCCGACCCGGACTCGCCGACGATCGCCAGGCATTCGCCCGGGGCAAGGGAGAAGTCGATGCCGCGGACCGCCGCCAGCCGGCCGAAACCGATCTCGAGGCCCTCGACGACCAACCTCGGCTCAGCGCCGGCCACCGGGCCGCCTCCCGTCGAGCCGGCGCTGCACGTCCCGCCCCACCACGTTCACCGCGAGCACCGTAACCGTGATCGCCAGACCCGGGAACACCGCCGCCCACCACGCGGTGTCGAGGAAGTCCCGGCTCTCCGCGAGCATCGCCCCCCACTCCGGCACGGGCGGGCGCGGGCCGAGCCCCAGAAAGCTCAGCGAGGCGCCGGCGATGATCGCGGTGCCCACGTTGACCATGGCCAGCACCAGCACCGGCGGCAGCGCGTTGGGCACCAGGTGTCGCATGTAGACGGTCGAGCGCCGCAGCCCGAACGTGATCGCCGCCCGCACGTAGTCCGAGTCGCGCACCAGCAGCGCCTGGCCGCGCGCGACCCGCAGCAGTCCGGGCGTCATCGACACCGCGATGGCGATGGTCGCGTTCAGCGAGCCCGGCCCGACGATCGCGACCACGAGCAGGGCCAGCAGCAGCCCGGGCAGCGCGAGGAACACGTCGGTCACCCGCATGACCAGCGCCTCGGCCAGACCCCCCGCGGCCGCGGCGAGCACGCCCAGCAGGCCGCCCACCGCGACCGCGGCCCCGGTCGCGCCCGCGCCGATCATCAGCGACACCCTGGCCCCGTGAACGACCCGGGCGTACACGTCCCGTCCCAACTGGTCGGTGCCGAACGGGTGCGTGCCGCTCGGCGGGGCCAGCGCGCCGAGCGGGTCGACCGCGTCCGGAGGCTGGGAGGCAAGGAGTTCCGGCCACACGGCGGCGACCACGGCCAGCGCGACCACCACGCCGCCGAGGACCAACGCCGGCGTGCCGCTCACCTCGAAGCGGCGCGCCCGGACCGGGTCGAGCACCGCGGTCATGTGGCGACCGCCGTGTTGCGGGGTGGTCGTGCCCGGGCGGCTGGTGGGTCGGGTGGCGTTGGCGGGCGGTGGTTGGCGGCGTGGCCGGGGAAAAGAAGGCATGGACGGGGGGACGGGCCGGGGTGGTGGGGCTGCGGTGCCCGGGCGGCGGTGGGGTTGGTGGGGTCAGAGTGACACGTGTGAGTGACAACCCGGTTCATGATCGCTATCGGGTGTGGCTCTTCTGGAGGGAGTTGCCGGTCGTCGGGCGGTTGGCCGCCCTCGGCTCGAGCCTTGGTAACTGGTGGTGTTGCTGTGGTGGGAGGTTCTCCGGTGACGATGTCTGATGCCATGAAGGTGACCTTCGGGACGTTGAGCGTCCTGAAGGCCGCCTTCATGGCACTGACCACCACCTCACTGGCCCCACCGGCCACACCAGACCCGCCACCCCAATCAAGATCGACAACCCCCTTCAAGGGAGCCACACCCATCACCGTTTGGGGACGGAAGTGCCTGGTTTCCGAGCACTTCCGTCCACAAACGATGATCATGGCCACCGTTGTGCAAGAGCAAACGTCCATCCCGCCCGGAAAACCGCCACCCGACCCGACCAGGCCGCCCCACCCCGCTTCCCCAGCCATCTTTGAAGCCGCGCACCCAGTCAACCGCCGCCCGCCAACGCGACCGAGCCACTCCGGCGAGTCAGGCGATCGCTCACTCAACCGCCGCCCGCCAACGCCCACCGGGCCACCCCGGCGATCCACGCGCACATCCCGACTCAGCCCGGCCGGCCTGCAAACTCCCGCCGTCATGGCACGGCTTCCCTTGCCACAGTCGGGAACGACCGCCCGGCGGCCATCGTGAACCGCAGCTCGCGGAGCACCGAGAGATCCTCCCGTGGATCCCCGGTGACCACGATCAGGTCGGCGCTGTAGCCAGGGGCGAGCCGGCCGGTCCGGTCACCGAGGCCGAGGGCGTCCGCGGCGGAAGTTGTTGCCATGCCGAGGATCTCGGTGTTGGTGAGGCCGGCGCGGGACAGCCATTCCAGGCCCTCGGCGTAGCGGTCGACGCGCGCGCGGGCCACTCCCGCGTCGGTGCCGGCGATCACCTGGATGCCGTGGTCGAGCTCCAGCCGGATCAGGTCCAGCCAGGGCCGCAGCACGGCCTCGCCGGCCCGTGCCGCCACCTCGGTGAACGCGCCGCTGACCGTCGGGCACACGACGATTCCCTGGCGCGCCATGGCCTCAAGCAGTTCGGGGCGCGGGTCGGGGCCGGCGGCCTGGCCACCCGGCCGGGCGAACGTGCAGTGCTCGATGGTGTCCACCCCGGCCCCGACCGCCGCCGCGATGCCCTCGACGCCGTGCGCGTGCGCGGCGACCGGCTTGCCCGCGCGGTGCGCCTCGGCCACCACGATCGCGATCTCCTCGGGCCCGAACTGGGACTCCCAGAGGCGCGGGCCGGTCGCGGTGAGGTGGCCGCCGGTGACCATGATCTTGAGCAGGTCCGCGCCCGCGGCCAGGTTCTCCCGGGCGAGCCGCCGGATGTCGGCGTGGCCACGGGTCTCGCCGCCGAGGAACCCGCAGTGCCCGCCGGCCGTGGTGACCGGCGTGCCCGCGGTGAGGATGCGCGGCCCGGGCCGCAGCCCCGCGGCGATCTCTTCGCGCAGCCGGATCGCCAGGTGCCCGCGGTCGCCGCGGTCGCGGACCGTGGTCACGCCGACCGCCAGCAACCGCCGCGCCCGCTCCGCCATGCCGGCGTACAGCGCCTCATTGTCCACAAGGGACAGTGCGGCCACCGGGTCGTCGCTGGCGTCGAACGCCAGGTGCACGTGCGCGTCGATCAACCCGGGCAGGATGGTCGCCGCCGGGAAGTCCACCCTGGTGGTGCCCGCGGGCGCGCCGGCCAGCACCCGGTCCGCCGGCCCCGCGCCGGTGATCACGCCGCCGGCCACCGACACGGCGCCGCCGGCGATCGCCTCGCGCCCGGTCAGCACCAGGCCGGCGGTCAGGATCCGGGCGCTCATCGGGCGCTCTCCCGCAACCTCGGGTCCACCACCCGGTACAGCCAGTCCACCCCGATGTTGATCACCGTGAACGCCGCCGCGGACACCACCACGATCCCGGTGACCACCGGCAGGTCGCGGCTGGCGATGGCGCCGGCCAGCGTGCGCCCCAGTCCCTCCCGGCCGAACACCGTCTCGATGATCACCGCACCGGACAGCAGCGCGCCGAACGCCCAGCCGGACAACGTGATCACCGGAACCAGCGCGTGCCGCAGCGCGTGCCGCACCCGAACGAGAAGCTCGCCGGTGCCGCGTGCGCGGGAGCTCAGCACGAACGGCTCGGCCAGCGCCCGCTCCATCCCCTCGCGCAGCACCTGCGCGACCGGGCCGAACACGCCCAGCGCCAAGGTCACCGCGGGCAGCGCGAGCCCCTCCAGCCCGGAACCACCGGCCACCGGGAACAGGTGCCAGCGGAACGAGAAGAACGTCAGCAGCAGCACGCCGGTGGCGAACGCCGGGGTCGACGTCGCCACCAGCTCCACAGTGGACGACAGCAGCCGCAGCGCCCGGCGCCGGCCCGCGGTGGCCACCGCGAGCACGGCCGCGAGCCCCACACCCAGCACCAACCCGGCCAGCGCCAGTGCCAGCGTGGGCCCGAGCTGGCTGCCGATGACCTGCCGCACCGGTTGCTGCAGCTGGTAGGACGTGCCCAGGTCGCCGGTCAGCAGCCGGCCGAGAAACCTCAGGTACTGCAAGAGGATCGGCTGGTCCAGACCAAGGTCGGCGCGCACCTGGGCGGCCAGCTCGTCGCTGGTGTTGGCCGGCCCCAGCAATGTGCGCACCGGATCACCGGGAACCAGGTGCAGCGCGGCGAACGCGATTGTGGCCGCGCCGAGCACGACCAGCACCGCCTGTCCCAGCCGGCGAACCAGCCATCGCCACCGCAGCATCATGTGCCATGCCCCGAGATCCAGGCGTCGTAGAACGTCGGGTACGCCTGGGCGTCGAACCTCAGCTCGTGCGCCTTCGCCGACGCGCCAACGAGAGCGCCGGGGATGTAGGTCGGCACCACGAGCGCGTGGTCGAGGACGTAGTGCTGCGCCCTGGCGTACAGGTCGGCCCGTGCCTTCGGGTCCGACGTGCGCACCGCGTCGCCCAGCCACGAGTCGAGCTGGGCGTCCTTGAGACCGAAGATGTTGCCGCCGCCGGTGGACGGCAGCTCGGTGGAGGCGAACATCCGCCGCATGATGTCCGGTTCGGCCCGCACGAAGCTGGTGTCCAGGATGTCGAGGTTCCCGCCGAGCACGCTCTGGGTGAACTGGCCGGTGTCCTCGCCGACGTAGTCGATCGCGATGCCGAGCTTCTTGGCCGCCGCCTGGACGCCCTGCGCCAGGATGTCCCGCTGCTCACGCACGAGCTGCTTGGAGTAGGGCCACCGGATGGTCAGCCGGGCGCCGTCCTTCGTCCGGTAGCCCTCGGCGTCCCGGCCGGTCCACCCCGCCTCGTCGAGCAGCCGGGCGGACATGTCCGGGTCGTAGCGCCAGCTGCCCTCGGTGGACTTGTCGTATCCCAGCGTGGACGGGCTCAGCAGGCTCCACGCCCGCCGATACTGTCCGAAGTAGACAGACTGGACCAGGGCGTCCAGGTCGACCCCGCGCTGCAGCGCGATACGCACCCGCTCGTCGGCCAGCACCCGCTTGGAGCTGTTGAGCCGCAACGCATGCACCGCGCCGGGCGAGTCGGCCCGGAGCAGCTGCAGCGATCCCTGCGCGGACTTGGCGCTGTTCGGCGGCACGTTGCTGATCGCGTCCACCTGGCCGCTGGTCAGCGCGCCGAACCGGACCGCGTTCTCCGGCATGATCTGGATCGTCACGCCATCCAGCCGCGCCGGCCCGGAGTGCGCGGCCGTCGCCGGACCCCAGTCGTACCCCGGGTTCCGGGTCAGCTCGATCCGGGTGTTCTTCGTCCAACTCGCCAGCCTGAACGGCCCCGACCCGACCGGCTTGGTGCACAGCACGTCCGGCGCGTTGTCCCGCAACGACTTCGGCGACTGGATACCCAGGTACGCGGTGGACAGCGACTGCAGGAACGCCGCGTCCGGTTTGGACAGACGGACCTCGATCGTGCCGCCGTCCACCACCGTGGCGCCGGCATAGTTGTGCACCAGGCTCGCCGCGTACCGCGACTTCGTCTTCGGGTTCACCGCGTGGTCGAGCGTGTCCTTCACCGCCGCCGCGTCGAACGGTGTCCCGTCGTGGAAACTGACCCCCTTCTTCAGGAAGAACGTGTACCCGAGCCCGTCCGGCGACACCGTCCAGCGCTCCGCCAGCCACGGGTGGAACGCCCCGTCCGGCCCCAGGCTGACCAGCGAGTCGAACACCCCCCGGTCCACGAACGCCGTGCTGTCGAACGCGCTCACCTGAGGATCCAGGCACTCCGGCTCGCTGTCGGCGGCGAACGTCAGCACGCCCCCGGTCACCACCGCCTCCCCCGGCGCGGCACCGCCAGGCCCACCCCCGCACCCGCCCAGCGCGATCCCGGCCAACGCCACCGCCGCCATTCGCCCAGGGATCGAGCGCACCGGCAACCTCCTCACCCGTGTCCCCCGGCGCCTCAGCGTCGTTCGCCCAGCTAAAGCGCCCCTAAACCCGACGCGGCCCACGGATCGATCGGGATCACCTCGACGGAGCGCCCCTCGATGTCCAGCCGGCAGCCCATCCGCTTGACCGCGCGCAGGCAGATGGCGCGGTCGGAGACCGAGATGGCGGGAAAGGACCGGGCGAGGTCCTCCTCGAACCGCTGGATGCCGGCCAGGGACTGCAGCCAGAGCCCGATCACCAGGTTGTCCGCGCCGGTGACGGCGGCGCAGATGCGGATCTCCGGCCGGGTGACCAGCCCGGTGGCGATCCGGTGCAGCTGGTCCGGCGGCACCCGGGTCCAGAAGGTGGCGTGGACCGGCCAGCCGGTGGTCGATTGGGCGGTCTCGCACCGGAACGTCAGCGTGCCGTCGCGCACCGCCCGGTCGACCCGCCGCCGCGCCGTGGACACGCTCGCCGAGGTGAGGGTGGCGAGCTCGGCGAACGTCCGGCGGCCGTCGGCGAGCGCCATCAGCAGGTCCCGGTCCTTCTCGGGGAGGAGGTGGCTGGCCGGGCGGTCCGGCTCCGGGACGGCCCCGCGCTGCCGGCCGTCGAGCGCACCCAGCCGCCATTTCGCACCTTCGCCGAACAGCCGCGTGATCAGGTGCGTGCGTGTCCCGCGGATCCCGGTCAGCCGGTTCAGCCCGCGCAGCACCAGATCGGAAAGTGCCGCGAGGCCCGGCGTGAGCACCGTCAGGTAGAGATCCCGACCGCTGCTGGCAATGGTGACCGACGCGACCGGCGGCATTCGGGCCAGCTGGTCGACCACCTGGTCCCGGGTCGCCGGCTCGCAGTCGACCTCGACGATCGCCATGCACCGGTACACCGCCCAGGTGTCCAGCCGCGGATAGCAGATGACCCGTGCCAGGCCGCTGTCCGTGATCCGTTTCCAGCGCCGGGCCGCGGTCGCCGCGTTGATCCCGATGGCCCGGCCCACGTCCGTCCAGTGCGCCCGGGGCGTGACCTGTAGCACGTTGATCAGCGCATGATCGGTCTCGTCGAGCGTGCACGAATCCTGCATCCCACACCCACGAATGGCATCAATTGTCGATGTTATCGCTGATGATAGGCGCGCTCGGCATCATGAGCCAGACCGCTCGACACAGGGAGATTCTATGTCAATTCGCGATGACGCACGCGCTTTGCAGCATGATCTGGTGCGTTTGCGGCGCGCCATTCATGCCGAGCCGGAGATCGGTCTGGACCTGCCGCGCACCCAGGACAAGATTCTCGCGGCTCTCGACGGGCTGCCGCTGGAGGTGCGGCTCGGCCGGAAACTGTCCTCGGTCACCGCCGTGCTGCGCGGGGCCCGGCCTGGCCCGGCGGTGCTGCTGCGCGGCGACATGGACGCCTTACCGCTGACCGAGCGCACCGGCGTGGACTTCGCGTCCACAGTGGACGGTGCGATGCACGCCTGCGGGCACGACCTGCACACCGCGATGCTCGCCGGTGCCGCGCACCTGCTGGCCGGGCGGCGGGACGACCTGGCCGGCGACGTGGTGTTCATGTTCCAGCCGGGGGAGGAGGGTTGCGACGGGGCCGCCGCGATGATCGCGGAGGGGGTGCTGGACGCCGCGGGCCGCCGGCCGCATGCCGCCTACGCCCTGCACGTGTTCACCACCGGGCTGCGGCCCGGCGTGGTCACCGCCCGGCCCGGCCCGATCATGGCCTCCGCTGACGGCCTCGACGTCAGGATCGTCGGCGCCGGCGGCCACGGCTCGATGCCGCACCTGGCCCGAGACCCGATCCCGGTGGCCTGCGAGATCGTCACGGCGCTGCAGACCCTGGCCACCCGGCGGGCCGACATCTTCGACCCCGTCGTGCTGACCACCGGCCAGTTCCACGCCGGCACCCGGCGGAACATCATCCCGGACACCGCCTCGTTCGACGTCACGTTCCGGGCGTTCTCCGCCGCCACCCGGCAACGGATCCGGGCTGCCGCCGTCGAGCTGATCACCTCGATTGCCGCCGGGCACGGGCTGACGGCCGAGGTGGACGTCGTCGAGGGCTACCCGGTGACGGTCAACGATGCCGGCGAGACGGACTTCGTGGCGGCCACCGTGGCCGAAGTGTTGGGCGAGCACCGTTTCGCGCTGCTGCCCACCCCGTTCGCCTACGCCGAGGACTTCTCCCGGATTCTCGCCGAGATGCCCGGCACGTTCGTCATCCTCGGCGCCAGCCCGCCCGGTTCCGACCCGGACACCGTGCCCAACAACCACTCCGCCCACGTCGATTTCGACGACGGCCTGCTCGCCGACGGAGCCACCCTCTACGCGGAACTGGCCGCCCGGCGGCTGGCGGCGCCGTCATGACCACCCTGCTCCTGGTCACCCTGCTGGCCGCCCGTCCCCTCGGCCTGCTGCTCACCTGGGCGCTGTGGCTGCTGTTCGCCCGGTGGCTCGTCGTCCGGCACGGGCTGGCCGGCCTGCGGGCCGCGGGTGCGGTGAGAATGGGCGGCATGGTTGATGAGCCAGTAGAGGGTGTGGAGCCGACCGGGTACACCGAGGGCGGGGTGCCGACGTTCGACTACGTGCGGGAGCGGATCGAGGGGAAGTTCGCCACCTCGGTGGGAGCTACGGAGCTCGCCGGGGAGACGCCCGAGGGCGTCGCGGTGGAGGAGCAGCTGGCCGAGCGGGAGCGCGCCGGGCGGGACAAGCTGGAGGAGATCCGCCGGGCGATGCGCGGAGAGTGAGAACGGCCGGCCACCCCAGGGTGGCCGGCCGGCTCATTCAGTTGGTCACGGACAGGTGGGCTCGCCGGTCTGGGCCGGCACGCTCACCGCGTTCCACGCCGCGCGGACGGCGTTGAAGTTGGTGCAGTTGCCCGGGGTCAGGTTCTTGGCCGCCTGCAGCGTCCACACCCGGTACCGCGGGTAGCCGGACGCCGTGGTCTTCATCAACATGGCGTTGTAGAAGATCCGGATCGCGGTCTGCAGGCCGACACCGGTCACCCGCGAGCCGTTGCAGGTCGGGCTGGTCGGCTGGCCGTTGGTCGGGTTGCTGCCGTTGACCAGCAGGTAGTACCAGTGGTTGCCGGGCCCGGCCGCGGCGTGCACCTCGGTGTTCGGGATCGAGTTGGAGAAGCAGTTCGGGTCACCGAGCGCCGACGGGTTGAACATGTTGCGGATCGGGCCGCTGCCGACCAGGTTGATCTCCTCGCCCACCAGGAAGTCCGGCGGGTCGAACTGCGCCGGTTCGTTGGCGAAGCCCTCGGTGGTCGCGCCGAACACGTCGGCCACGAACTCCTGGGTGCCCCGGCGGGAGATGCCGCCCGGGGTGTGGTCGTCGATGCCGTGGCCGAGCTCGTGCGCCACGACGTCGATCGAGCTGATCCACTGGTTCTGCTGGTTGTGCCCGATCTGGACCTGGGTGCCGTCGTAGAAGGCGTTCAGGTCGTTCAGGCCGATCCGGATCGGCCAGCCCCGGCCGGCGCCGTCGAAGCTGTTGCGGCCCAACCACTGGGACAGCATCCGCTCCTCGGTCTCGGCGGCGAACAGCGCGTCCAGCCCGCCGGTCTCCCGGTTGGTGGCGTTTCCGTTGCCCCACACGTCATCCGTGCCGCTGAACGTGGCGTTGCCGGAGGCGTTCTGGGCCTGCACGGTCGGGTGTGCCGGGTCGCGCAGCAGGAACGTGCTGCCCGACTGGGTGGTCTGGACCGTGATCGGGTTCGGGCCGTTGTACCCCGAGGTCCCGGTGCCGTTCATGATGTGCTCGCGCGAGTCGAGCACGGCGCCGGTCAGCGCGTCGACGGTGACCGACTGGCTGGACAGGCCCTCGCTGTCCCGGCCGGTCACCCGGACGTCCCAGGCCAGCCGCGGCGAGTCGCCGAGCGCGTACACCGACAGCACCGGCGCCGACACCCCGTCGACCTTGGTGAGCTGGCCGCGGGCGACGGCGGCCGCCTTGCCCGCGCTGATCGCCGGCGTGGTGGACACCGCACCGATGGTCCGCTCCTGCGCCACCGAGACGTTCTGCACCGCGCCCTTGCCGTCGGCGACCACGACGAAGTCGCCGCCGATGACCGGCAGGCCGCGGTAGGTGCGCTCGTAGGCCACGTACTGCAGGCCCTCGGAGCTGACCACCTGCTGCTGGTTGAACTGCTCGTCCGCGCCGGCGAACAGCAACGACGAGTTCCCGGCGACGAACGTGGCAGCGGACTGGGCCGCGGCCGCCTGCGCGCTGAGGCTGGGGGGCGGTGCCGCCGAAGCCGTGCCGGCCAGGGCCGTCACGGCCGCGAACACGGTGCCCACGGCCAGCATCATCTGTGGAGTGCGTTTCAAAGAATGCTCCTTTCCCGACCCGCCGCGCCGGCGGACCGGAAATATGCAGGGACGAGCATGTGAATAACTCCGCGCAATGTCTTAGCGACACGGAGTCACGTACCGCACCGTAAACGACAGGCGCCCAACCCCACCACCCCCGATGGTGAGAATCCGGGCAACTCCGACAAACCCCGGCGGCAAGCCGGAATCACCTGATGCCCTGAAGGACGCCTTCATGGCCGTCACCGGGTGCGGAGATCGAGGAGCAGGTCGTCGACGCTGTACGCGAGCGCGGCCGGCGTCGCCGGGCCGATCGTGAGGTGCCCGTCGGTGCGCAGCGCGCGGTACCGGCCGTGCGGGGTGTCGTAGAACGCGACGATCCGGGGCGAGCGGGTCAGCCGGCCGTCCGGCCCGCGGAGCTCTGCGGCGATCTGGCCGGTGTGGATGCTGCCGGTGGTCATCGTGATCAAACTCCCGGCGTCGTCCCGGTTGACCCCGTGGCCGCGCAGCACATCCCGGGCGGCGGCCGAGGTGCCGGCCGCCGCGGCCGCGGTCAGCGCCTCCGCCGCGACCGTGACCTGATGTCCTTTCCCTGCCGGCAGTTCCGGCAGCAGCGACAGCAACGTGCCGGCGATCCCGGTGTCGGGAACCCGGGCCAGCCGCAGCTTTCCCTTGTCCAGCACGGCCAGCACCGCCCGGACGCCGTGCACGGCCAGGATCGCCTGCCGCGGGTCCGGACCGAACGTGCGCAGCTCCACCGCCCAGCGCCGGCGCCTGATCACGCCGAGCACGGTGACGAGCTTCCCGGTGGCCCGCCCGTGGTCCTCGGCCAGTTCCCGGTCGACCAGCCCCGCCCACACCCGGGCCTCCAGCGCCGCCCGCTCCGCCCGCGTCGCCCCGGGTGACGGCACGTCCAGGATCAGCGGAAGATCACCGAAGGACAGCGACCGCCAGACGACGTCAAGCTCCACCGCGGACAGCTCGATCGTGAACCGCGGCACGGCCACCGTCGTCGCCCGACCGCCGCCTACCGGTGCTCACCGCCGGCGTCGGGCTCACCGATGACCTCCGGAGCGACGTACCACCCTTCCCGGTTCGGGTCCACATCCGGATCGTCGGCCTCGAAGTGCTCCGCGGTCGGGATGCCGTACTTCCGCTTCAGTTCCCGACCCTCATCGCGCTGGCCACCTACCCCGGCACCCCACGGCGCCGCCCCGCCGTCCGGTGCACCCACCGGCGCTCGCCCAGTTCCGCCGGGCCGTCCCGAAGGCTCACCTCGCCCGCCCGTGCCGCGCTCAACACCCGGCCGTCCAGGAGTCTCACCGGGAACCCGCCTCGCCGTGCCGCGCTCAGCGCCCGGAACTCCACGCCGTCCGGGAACCTCAGTGGAGGTTCGCCCCGCCGAACCGCGCTCGGCACCCGGCACTCCGGGCAGCCCGGAACCGTCTCCGGAGATTCGCTTCTCGGTGCCGTCCTCCGCACCCGGAACGGTGCGCCGGCCGAACGTCTCCTCGCCGCCGAGCCGCCCGTTCGCGGCGGTCGGCTCGGCGCGCGGTTGCCCCGGCCCAGCCGGCGGCTCCGCGCCCGCTGCCCTCGCGGACTCCGTCTGTGCCACCGGTCCCGTGGACCCGGCCGGCCCACCACCGGGCGACCAGGCAACCTGCTTGCCGGGCTGCGGAGGTGACTCGCCACCCGGCGGCCGCCCGGTGGATTCGGGTGAGAACTCGAGGACAACCTGGGGAACCGGGGCGAGCGGCGTCATCATGGCCGCCCGTTCCCGGGTGGCATCGGTGTATTTCTGCATGATCTCGCGGGCGCGCTGCTCGGCCTCTTTCGCCGCCGCCTGCTGTTTGCGGTAATCCTCGGTCACGTGAACAACGTCAATCATCATCCCGGTCGGCACCGGCGGCCGCACCTCCACCACCGGTGGCATGTTCGCCCGCACCCAGCCCGCATTGTCCGATTGACTGTACGCGCGAATACCGCTCAGGTTACTCGTGAAATGCATCCCATCATCGATGTTGCGCAGCACCCACATTGCGTTGCTCGCCGCGTCCGCCGCAGTGCCCTGCCAGCCGTCGCCGGTCCGCTGGATCACCTGGCGGATCTCTTCGCCGAGATCCTCCAGCACCTTGGCGACCTGGTGCAGGTGCTCCTCCATGAATTCGGTCAGTGAGGCACCCGGGCCGATGTTGACCTTCTGGACGATGTCCTCGTGGGAGTATCCATCCCAGCGAACATCGAGTTCACGCACGGCTACGAACTCCTATCTCCGCGCCATCAAGTTCTGCAGCACGATGCCCGAAACCCGCTGAGCCTCTGAGCAATAGAGATCCGGTTTGGTGTCCTTCGCGCCACCGTCGGGGGTTGAGGAAATCTGCAGATATTGGCCATCGTGCACGTCCACCACGACCGCACAGAAGTCCGCGACGTCGGGATGGGGCAGGACCAGCGCTGGAAATCCCGCGACCGTTGCCAACCGGTGCAGGTCGGCGGCGGCTTTGCGGTGTGGATCGGTCAACCATGCCTCGGCGCCCTCCGAGGTCGAGACGCCGATCACCGATCCGATCTTTCTGCTGGGTTGGTCGAATGGACTCATCGACCCGTAGGTGCAGGTCGGCCCCCCGTTGATGTCACTCTTTCCGGCTATCGGGCTGCTCTGGTAGCCGAGGTCGTAGGCGAGCTGGTGCAACTGGTCGCTGGTCAGGACGTCCGTGCAGGGGTTGACGTCGCTGATGTTCAACTCCCGCGGGCGCGGCGGCAGCAGGGGCGCCGTGGAACTCGATCGAGCGGTGGTCGGGATTGGCCCACCAGCGCGAGGATCCGTATTTCCAGGGCTGCCGACCTTGGCCACCGCACAGCCGCCAACCATGCTCACCGCGGTGAGCGCGGTGACCAACCGGCTGATCTTCATCTGGGCAGCTTGCCGCTGAACCGCGGGACAGTCTCGTCCTCCAAGAGGCCGTACTGTCTTGCCACGCCCTCAAGAGCCGACGCATGGGCATCGTGCTGCTTTTCGATGTCACGCAGCACGTTCACAAACGAGTGTTCGCCATGGAGGAAGTACTCGTGGAAGAATTCTCGCATCCACTGGCTTGTCTCATCGCCCATCCACGGCTCGCGCAGAAACAGGGCGTCCGTGGCATTTGTTCGAATGGCGAAAATCTGTTTCGCGGCGTTTCTGAACAGCCTGGCGAGTTCGGCGACGTTGTCTCGGGTGACCTTCAAAGGCTGCGGGAAGACCTCGGGCGCCGCCGCGGGCGGCGAGGCTACGGCACCCTCATTCGATCTGTCCATCGGGACAAAGGTAGCCCGTGCAACTTGCGGATCACAAGAGCCTTACGTGACAGGGCAAGGACAACGCGTAACGATCCGATCTGAGGATGTGTTGCCGAAAGCAGGCGACATGTACGGTGACAAACACATCCTGCCCGAGCCATTCTGGGTGCGTATTGACAGGTCAGCGGGGTGCTGGGCGGGGTGGATCGGTTTTCCGATCGTCGAGGAGGTCGGCCCAGTGCAGGTGGAGTCCGGCGGCGAGCCGGGAGAGGGTTTCGAGGGTGATGTTCTGGGTGCCGTCCTCGATGCCGGAGATCGTCGACCGGCCGATCCCGGTCTGGTCGGCCAGTGCCTGCTGGGAAATGCGCTGCAGGGCCCGGGCCTCGTAGGCGCGAACACCGAAAGCCGATAACTGAATCTTGAACGGCCGCTGCGGTCGCCGGGTGCGCGGCGTTTCGCGTATTCGGTCGTCGAGCAGGTCGGCCCAGTGCAACTGGAGAACGTTTGCCAAGCGCCACAACACTTCCAGCGTGATGTTCTGCTTGCCGCCCTCGATGCGGGAGATGTTGGCGCGGTCGATTTCGGTGTGATTGCTGAGGCTCTGCTGCGACCACCCGCGGGCGGTCCGCGCGGCCCGCACCCGCTCGCCGAGGGCGCCGGTCTGCCGCTCGAACAGCGCGGAACTCCGGTTCGTGCCCTCGGCCCGTGGTCTCATCGGCGCACCATCGTACGCACCGACGGGGTCTCCGGGTGACCGGTAGCGTCAGGCAGGATGGCGACGGAACGCCGGAGCCAAACAGGAGGAAGCCCATGCAGACTCGCCGCATCGGTGAGGTCCAGGTCAGCGCCATCGGGCTCGGCGCCATGCCGATGTCCATCGAGGGGCGGCCCGACGAGGAGCGGTCGATCGCCACGATCCACGCCGCGCTCGACGCCGGGGTGACCCTCATCGACACCGCGGACGCCTACCACCTCCACGCCGGCGAGGTCGGCCACAACGAGCTGCTGATCGCCCGCGCGCTCGCCGGCCACGGCGGCGACACCTCCGGCGTCCTGGTCGCCACCAAGGGCGGCCACCTGCGCCCCGGCGACGGCTCATGGACGGTCGACGGCCGCCCGGAACACCTCAAGCAGGCCTGCGACGCCTCCCTCAAACGCCTGGGCGTCGACGCCATCGGCCTCTACCAGTTCCACCGTCCCGACCGCCGCGTTCCCTACGCGGACTCCGTCGGCGCGATCCGCGACCTGCTGGACGCCGGCAAGATCCGCTTCGCCGGCATCTCCAACGCCAACCCCGACCAGATCCGGCAGGCCAGCGAGATCCTCGGCGGCCGCCTGGCCAGCGTCCAGAACCAGTTCTCCCCCGAGTTCCGGTCCAGCGAGCCCGAGCTCGACCTGTGCACCGAACTGGACATCGCGTTCCTCCCCTGGGCCCCATTCGGCGGAAGCGGCCGGGCCGCCCGGCTCGGCTCCCGGTTCGCCGCCTTCGCCGAAGTCGGCCAGGCGCACGGGGTCAGCCCGCAACAGGCCTGCCTGGCCTGGATGCTCGCCAAGTCCCCCGTGGTGATCCCCATCCCCGGCTCCTCGCGCCCCGAAACGATCCGCGACTCGGCCCAGGCCGTCGACGTCCAACTGTCCACAGAAGAATTCAATCGCCTCGACGCGACCCGCTGACCTGTCCCATGCTTGTGCTGACCGGCGCCGAGATCGAGGCGCTGCTCGACCTCGACGCGTTGATCGACGCGCTCGCCGCCGCCATGGCCGATCTCAGCGCCGGTCGCGCCTCGGTGCCCCAACGGATCGCGGCGCTCGCTCCGGACGGTCTGCTCGGCGCGATGCCGGGCTACGTGCCGTCGTCCGGGGTGCTGATGAGCAAACTGGTCACACTGTTTCCGGGAAACGTCGGCCTGCCAACGCATCAGGCCGTGATCGTGGCGTTCGACCCCGCGACCGGTGCGCCCGCCGCGTTGCTGGACGGCACCTCGGTCACCGCTCTGCGCACCGGCGCCGGCTCCGCCCTGTCCGCCCGGCTCCTCGCCCGGCCGGAAGCGGAGACGCTGGCCATCCTCGGCACCGGGGTCCAGGCGCGGTCACACGCCCGGGCGGTGAGCCGGGTCCGGCCCATCCGCCGCATCCGCATCGCCAGCCGCGACCCCGCCCGGGCCGCCGCCCTGTCCGCCGAACTCTCCGCCACGCTCCCGGTCGAGCCCGCGGAGTCCTATCAGGACGCACTCGCCGACGCCGACATCGTCTGCGCCACCACCCACGCGACCGAACCGGTGGTACGACGGGAGTGGCTCCGGTCGGGGGTGCACGTGACGTCGGTCGGCTACAACCCCGAAGGTCGTGAGCTCGACGATGCGACGGTGGCGGAGGGTTTGGTGTGTGTGGAGTCCCGGAGTGCGGTGCTGGCGCCGTTTCCGGCGGGGAGCAACGATCTGCTGGAGCCCATTCGGGATGGCATCATCGGTGTCGACCATATTCACGCCGAGTTGGGCGAACTGGTCCTGGGCATGAGGCCTGGGCGTACGGCGCCTGAGCAGATCACTGTTTACAAATCTGTAGGCGTTGCTGTGCAGGATGCTGCGGCGACGGCTCTTGTTCTTGGTGCTGCGCGGGCTCGGGGGGTTGGGCGGGAGATCGCGCTTTGACAGGTTGAGGTGACTGGGGTTGTTTGGGCGTGGGTGGTGCGATGAATGCGTCGTTCCTCACGATCAGCGCGAGGAAAGACGCATTCATCGCACTTTCCATCGGCGGTGCCGTTCGGTCAGATTTTCGGGTTGACCAGGGAGCCGGCTATGGCAAGCAGGATGATGATGGCCGCGGTGGCGACCAGCGTCGCGGAGAAGCGCCCGATCTTGCCGGCGCGTTCGCGCCCCGGAAGGAAGGCGGCCAGAAAGCCGGCAACCAGGCCGGCCGCCGCCACCGGCAGCAGGACGAGAGCGTTGGTCGTGTTGATCGGAAGCACTGAGTTTGCGTCGTAGAGCGCGATGATCAGTGCCGGCAGCCCGATCAGCACCCCACCGACGGCAGCGACCAGCGTGAATGTTTCCTGCGCCTGTGCGTCCCTGGCTACCGAAACGCTGGCGGTGGCGTCGAGCAGTTGGTGCATCAGCGTCGTCTCCTCGGCCAGCAGCTGATCCATTGCCCGGCACTGGCGAACTCCGGCGTCGAGGATCGGAAACCACGACTGGCGGCGCGCCCGGAGGGCCCCGGGACGGCGCGGCAGTGTCGGATCCTGGAGCCGCCGCTGTGCATGGTAGGCGGCGACGTCGCTGCGCCAGCTGCTCAGACCGCCGCGCCAGGCCTCGGTGGCCTCGTCCCGGGCGCGGCTGACGGCCACGGTGAGCTCGACAATGTCGGCCAGGACGAACTCCAGTTCCTGGGTCCGCAAGCGGCGCAGGTTGGCGCCGATCACGCGTTCGAGCTCGTAGCGCAGCGCCCGCACCGTGTACACCTCGTCGCGGGATGACTCGGCGATCGCCTTGGCGATCACCGTCGCCTGGCCCTCCCGGTCGGCGGGGATCGCGTGCGGGTTGTTGCGAAACCACGGAATCATCACGTCGCGCAGCCGGTCGAACTCGGGGACCATCCGCCAGTTGTGGTCCGTGGTGCCGAGCTGGCCCGTGCTCCGCCGGCGACCGCGTCGCCGACGCGGTGCCTCGGCGCCGCGCGACGCCAGCCACAACCCCCGGGCCAGCACACGGACGACCGGGGTGCGACGCGGTTCCGCCCTCACCTGGCAGTGGCCGATCACCATGAGCCTGCCCGCACCGGTGTCGATGATCGCCAGGAGCGGCGCGGTCCGGAACGCGGTTCCCCGAGACAGTGGCGCGGAGCTCGCCGGCTCCGTCCTCACGTCATCGGGAGGGACGACATCCAGGTGGACGAGCACTCCCGCTTCGCGCCCGAAGGAGTCGCTACCGTCGGCTCCACCGAGGATCTTCACCGGACCCGCCTCGCGCACAGTCACATCGTGACTCTAACGAGCACATCGTTGACCCCAATGAGGACGCGTGCTGTGACCGTTCGTGAGCTGGTTCAGCGGCGGTGCAGGATGCGGGGGTCGGCGTGGAGGTCGCCGGTGAGGCGGATGTTGATGAACTCGTCGTTGTCCGGCAGGCCGGGGGTGCGGCCGGAGGAGAACGGGAAGTTGTTGTCGTTGAGCACGCCGAGGGTGCGGTCGTCGAGGATGATCACGTCCTCGATGGTGGTGAAGGGGAAGGTGAACGGGTCGGCGAAGCCGCCGACGTGGCGCGGGTTGGCCAGGTTCAGCAAATCGGCCACGAGGGTCTTGTCGAGTTTGCCGTCGTGGTCACGGTCGCGCTTGTCGGCGAGGTAGATCTTCTTGAAGAAGGCCGCGGCGCCCTGCTCGCCGTCGCGCTCGATGACCAGCAGGCGGTCCCGGTCCACGGCGATGGCGTCACCGATGGCGAAGCCGGGATTGTCGAGCTGGTAGATCCAGCGGCGACCGGTGTAGCGGCCGTCCGCCAGGTCGAACTCGTTGAGCCGCAGGCTGCCCGGCTCATCGCCGTCGACCGTGCCTTCCAGCAGGGCGTTCAGGAACCGGCCGTCGGGGGAGAGGGCGAGGCCTTCGAAACCCTTGCTGCCGCGGATGTTCGGGGTGCCCGCGGGGTTCTCCGGGGCGAACACGCCGGGCAGCGGGACCGGGGGCGCGAGCAGGCGCCCGGTGCGGTCGAAGTGCAGCAGGTAGGGGCCGAACTCGTCGCCGATCCAGTAGGTGCCGTCGGCGATCCGGACGATCGACTCGATGTCGAGGTCCGCGCCGGTGAGCACCCGATCGGGCCGGATGAGCGGGAACGGGACCTTTCCGTTCGGGTCGGTGAGGGTGATCCCGCCCACGACGTCCACCGTGCCCGCGCCGAAGTCCGGGGCGATGCGCTGGATCCGCAGCAGGAAGTCGGCGCTGTTGGCCTTGCTGCCGTACCCGTTGTCCGACACCGCGTCGAACGTGCCGTCGGCGTTGCGCAGGATGCCGCTGAACCCCTGCACCGGCTGGTCGGCGAACGGCGGAGTGATTCCGTTGATCGGCGCGGCGCCGAGCGCGGCACCGGACGGGTCGCTGCCGGGCACGAACGTGGCGGCGGGGAGCGCCGCGAACCGGGTCAGCGTCGCCTGCCCGAACCCGCCGAGGCGGTCGGTCGGCGCCGCCGCGCCGGGCACCGGGACCAGCGTCAACGCCAGTACGGACAGCCCGACAGCCAGTGGCTTTCTCATCGGCACCCCACTTCGTCGCACGACCTCGGCCCGGGACACTAGCCCCGGCAGGTGAACGCCGAGTGGACGCCGGCCCACGTTACGGCGGCCCCGAGACCTGGAATCTCGGGGCCACCAAGGGATGTTCGCCGCAGGGGAGCTACAGCTGGTTGGTGAAGAGCAGGAGGTTGGGGGTCCGGCGCGGCACGCCGGTCAGCACGCCGGCCGTGGCATTGCCGGTGATGAAGTTGGTCACGGTCGCCGAGGAGGCGTCACCGAAGGCCGACTTGTAGAGCGCGGCGACGCCGGCGACGTGCGGCGTGGCCATCGACGTTCCGCTGATGGTGTTGGTGGCGTTGCCCAGCCAGGTCGACGTGATATCCACGCCGGGTGCGTAAAGGTCCACGCAGCGACCGAAGTTGGTGAACGAGGCCGATGCGTCGGTGATCGTCGAGGCCGCGACGGTCACCGCGGTGGGCTCGCTGGACGGCGAGGAGTTGCACGCGTTGGCCGCCGAGTTGCCCGCCGCCACCGCGACCAGCACACCGGAGTTGGACAGGTTCTTGACGGCGTTGTTGACCGCGCTGCTCTTGCCGCCGCCGAGCGACAGGTTGGCCACCGCCGGACCGGGTGAGTTGGCCGTCACCCAGTCGATGCCCTCGATCACGTCGGCGAACGTGCCGGAGCCGTTGCAGTCCAGCACCCGCACGCCGCGCAGCGCGACGCTCTTGGCCACCCCGTAGGAGGCCGAGCCGATGGTGCCGGCCACGTGCGTGCCGTGCCCGTTGCAGTCGACGCCGTTGCCGCCGGTGGCGTCGAAGGCGACCGCGGCCCGGCCACCGAAGTCGGGATGGGTCGGGTTGATGCCGGTGTCGATGATGTAGGCGGTGACGCCGGCCCCGCTGGCGGTGAACGTGTAGGAGTTGCTCAGCGGCAGGGTGCGCTGGTCGATCCGGTCGATCCCCCACGATGGTGTCGGGCTCTGCGTGGTGGCCAGGTGGATGACCTGGTTGCGCTCGATGCTCGCCACGCTGGGATCACTCTGCAGCGCACGCAGCTGAGCGCCGGACAGCGTGGCGGCGAAACCGTTGACCGCCTTCGTGTACACGTGCCGCGCGGCGATGCCCCTGGCCTTCGCGACCGTGGCCGCGGCACCCGACTTGAGCGTGACGATGTACTGCCCGGCGACGACCTCGCCGCCGGCGGCGTCCACCTGGACCAGCACCCCTGCCTGGGCCGGCGTGGCGACCAGGGTCAGGGCGACGGCAAGCGGCACCACACCGGCCAGGGCTAACAGTGTCTTCCTCATTTCCACGATCCCTTCACAGAGCGATCGAGCCACACCATAATGTGACGAAAATGAGGCTAGGTATTCCGGACGACCACCGTCAATCGACACCCACTCAGAGTGGGTATCCGCGTCCGATGTGGACTGTCAGGTTCGGAACGGACCGGTGACCGCATAGGTGATGCCTCCGCTGGAGGAACCGGAAGTGCCGCGCTGCGAAGAGAAGTAGAGCCGGTTGCCGGCCGGAAGCTGCACGCCGTTCGCGTCGGCCGCCTGCAGCGGACCGTACGGGCTGGAACCGTTCTGCGCCGGTGCCGCCATCGCCGACGGTGTCAGCGTGTTGCCGAACGTGGTGACCCCGACCCCCACCATCGCCGCCCGAAGAAAGTTCCGTCGCCGCACCGCTGCCTTCGTACCGTGTTCGCGCACCTACCCTCCGCCGCCGGCGACGGTACGGCCGGTAAGCCTCACCCACCCGTCACCCAGGTGAACGCCCGAGGGCGAAGCGGGTGAAGAGTCGGGGATCGGTGAAGCCGGTGATGGCGGTGATGAGCCCGCCGGAAATGGTGAGGACCTTGATGGCGAGGGGTTCGCCGCCGGCGTGGACCGCCAGGGCGGGTTGGCGGTTCGCGGCGGTGGGCAGCAGCCGCAGGTCCCGGCCGAGCGGGCCGGTGAACAGGTGGTGGAGGTAGCCGGCGATCGCGTCGCGGCCGTGGTACCACGAGGGGCACGGCGGCATGGCCAGGTCGGCGTCGGTGTGCAGGAGGGCGACGAGCGCCGGGATGTCCGCGGCGTGCCAGGCGCGCACGTACCGGTCGACGAGCTCGGTCTGGGCGGGCGACGGCGGATCGGTCCGGTGCCCGGTGGCGAGGGTGGCGCGGGCGCGCTGCAGGGCGCTGTTGACCGACGCCGGGGTGGTGTCCAGCAGGCCGGCGGTCTCGGCGGCGGTCGCCCCGAGGACGTCGCGCAGCAGCAGGACGGCGCGCTGCCGCGGGGTGAGGTGCTGGATGGCGGTGATGAACGCCAGCTCGATGTGCTCACGGCGGAGCACCGCGGCGGCCGGGTCGGCGGTCGGGTCCGGGTCGGGGATCTCCAGCAGCGCGTCGGGGATGGGCTGCAGCCAGGGGAGGTCGGGCTCGTCGGCGGCGGGCGGGAGCGCCGGGTCGGCCGGCCCGGCGAGCGCCGCGGGCAGCACCCGGCGGGCGCGGTGGTCCAGGGCGTCCAGGCAGACGTTGGTGGCGATCCGGTAGAGCCACGCCCGCAGGGTGGCGCGGCCTTCGAACCGGGCCAGGTGCCGCCATGCCTTGAGCAGGGTCTCCTGCGCGGCGTCCTCGGCGTCGTCGAGCGAGCCGAGCATCCGGTAGCAGTGCACCAGCAGCTCGCGCCGGTGCGGCTGGGCCAGCCGCTGGAAGGCGTCCTGGTCGCCGGCCACCGCTGCCCGCAGCACCGCCGGCTCGTCGACGATGGTCACCCGGTCAGCCTAATCCGCGCGCCCCGATGAATTCGGCGCCGGCGTGCCGTCACAACCGTTGACCGGATCCTCATCTCGCGGAAAGGCACAGCAATGCCGACCATCACCAACACGATCGAGATCAACGCCGGCGCCGAGGACGTGTGGGCGGTGCTGGCCGACCTGCCGGCCACGCGGCACTGGCTGCCCGGGGTGGTCGCCGCCCGGATGGACGGCGACCTGCGGGTGTGCACGATGGCCGACGGGCAGGAGATCCACGAACGGATCACCGGCCGGACCGGCCGGAGCCTGCGGTTCGAGCACGTCCGGGTCGCCTTGCCGGTGCGGCACTCGGCCGGCACCTTCACCGTGACCCCCAGCCCCGGCGCGCACGCCGCGACGGTCACCCTCGAGACCACGTTCGAACCACTCGATCCCGCCGGCGCCGGCGAGCTCACCGCCATGATCCGCGGTGCGTTCCAGCAGTCGCTGGAATCCTTGCGCCGCTTCGTGGAGCACCGGACCCCATGGGACGCCGTGCAGCCGCCGCTGCCGTGAGCCGAGCCGCGCTCCACCGCCGGTCGGGGTGGGCTCGATCGCCGGGTGGTGCACTCGGTGCCGAGGCGGTGAGGGCAATGGCAACGGCTCAACCAGTGGTGCGTCCGGTGTGGACCCGACCGGCCGAAGCGGTCGTCCTGGTGCTGCGCGGGCGCACCGCGCGGATCGCGGTGCCGGTCGCCTCCGTGGTGGGCACGGTGATCTCGACGGTCAACCAGGCCGACGTGATCATCGGCGGGCACGCGACCGGCGTCACCTGGGTGCGCATCGCGATCAACTACCTGGTGCCGTTCATCGTGGCGAGCGTGGCCTACCTGTCCGCCTGCCGCCGCCCGGGCTAGTGCTGCAGTGGTGCCATGAAGGGACCCTT
>NZ_DASYTH010000057.1:0-6634 GCF_036002505.1 Actinophytocola sp.
CCCGTCCGACGACGGCGGCTTGGACGAGTTCGTCGAGTTCAAACCCACCCGGCGACGCAACTCGGCGTTCTCCACGCGCAGCACCGCGTTCTCCGCGACCAGCCGGGCGTTGTCGGCCTCAAGCTCACCGACCCGCACGGACAGCTCATCAAGACGCGCCGTCAACCCGACCACAACAGCAGCGAGCTCGTCATAGGAAGGACGCTCACCGTCCCGGCCAGGCGCCACACCAAGATCATCCCATAGTGGACCACACCCTGAACCCGGAGGCTCACACCACCGAACTCAAGCGACCTGAACAGTTACCGTGAGACCACCCCAACGATGACGGGGACCACGGCGACTTCGAACGCTTTCGCCCCGCCGACACTTGCTGCCCGTCCTCGCGGTTCTATCTGGTGATGTTCACGCGCACCTGCGGCGAGGTCGCCAAGTTGCCGGCGACGTCGGTGGCCACTGCGGTCAGGATGTGCGCTCCCTGCAGGTTAGGCCGGATCTTCCAGGTGAACTGGTAGGGAGCGCTCGTGATCGTGGCCAAACTGGTGGTTCCGTCGAGGTAGAAGGTGACCTGGGCCACTCCGGATGGGGCCCCGGAGCCTGTCCCCGTGTCGCTCGAAGTCGCGGTCACGGTGACGCTGGAGTTGCGCTTGAGCTGGGCATCGGCCGCCGGCTGAGTGATGGTCACGGTGGGGGCGGAGGCGTCAATGAGAACCTGCTGGGAGCGAGCCGACTCGACGTTGCCCGCCGTGTCCGTCGAGGAGAAGCGGACCGTTGTGGTTGCAGCGATGGGGAAGGGACCCGCGTATGTCTTCGTGGTCGAACTGGTGGCCGGGTCTGTCCCGTCCGTGGTGTAGACGGTCTTGTTGACGCCGGACCCGCCGGCATCGGTGGCCGACAACGTGACGGTGACCGGTGTCGTTTTGAACCAGCCGGAGCATGGGCCGCCGTTGCAGGTGATCGTCGTCGTGGGCGGTGTCGTGTCGGGGCCGGGTGGTGGCGGCGGCGTCCCGGTGATCACCTCACCGGCTGTGCGAACCACCGTGCCGTTCGCGCTACGCGGCTGCAACCAGTCCAGGAAGGCCGTGAAGATGGTCGGGCTCAACGAGTTCGAGCCCGCGCAGCTGTTGGCGCAGATTCCGTGGAACACCAGCACGACCCAGCCGCCGCCGTGGCTCTCCGCGTTCGTGACATAGCTCTGCAGCTGCGACAACGTGGTGCTGGTGACCGCAGGTTCCGGAGTCTGAAGGTTGTAGGGATCAGCCGGTGGAATGGTCTCCGCGTAGGGGCAGCCACCGCAGACATTGCCGCTGGCGATGCCGCCGACACCGCGTCCGCTGCTGTAACCACAGTTCTGCACGACCTGCTCGGCTGTGTTGTTGACCGCCGCGTACGGGTAGGCGAACGACGTCATGGGAGAAAAGCCCTGGCTTGTCAGGGCGGTCCGGTCGTCGCAGACCTCCCGCTGCGCCTCGGTCGAGCTGACCTGGGTGAGGTCGGTGTGGTGCAGAGTGTGACCGCCGATTTCGTTGCCGGCGTTGTAAAGATCGTGAATCTGCGTCCACGGCATGTAGTAGGAAGAACTGCCCACCAAGGCGGAATTGATGTAATACGTGCCCCTCATCCCCCGCGACGACAGCATCGACAGCGTTGAGTATTGGGAGGCTTGGCCGTCGTCGAACGTCAAACTGACCACGGTGTTTGTCGCCGCGTACGCCGGCGGAGCCGGCGGTCCCAACGCGATCAGCAGGACCGATACAACCCCCAGAAGGAGCGCCCCGGTGGAGCGCGCAATCACCAAACCCCGCACACGCGTAGTACCGGACATCAGCGCCCCTCATTGGGTAGGCCATCCAAGCCAAGGCCACCGATGCGACGCTACGGTCGCGTAGATCACAGAAATCAAGACCTGGGGCCCGAGCTATGGGTGCCACTCGATGATGTTGCCGGTCGACCGGCCGACGCAATGACCCGTACGGCTAGTAAGACGAGCCCATCGTCGGTGCGGCGATCGCGTCAGGACCGTCCGCAAAGCCGCTGATATGAAAATACATCCGGCACGTACAGCAAAGAGTCTCAGTTGCTGCAGTCGTCGTGTGGGCAAGCGTTATCTGAGCCGAACGCGGCCGTGCCTACTCGCCGATGATCAGGCTCGTATGGTCCGATCGCAAGCAGCCACCTCGATTGGCGGCGTCGAGATGCCGTCGACGTTGCCGGTCAGGACAAGCGGTCTCGTCGTTTGTTCGCAGGAACGCGACGCCGTCGGTCGCCGTAGAGGCTGCCGTACAGACGAGCGCAGCGACGAGGCAGGTGAGGACCACACCCTTCCAGCCCCAAGCCACCATGAGGACCGACAGGGAAACCCATGCGAGGGCACCGAGAACGATCAACGTCACCGCAAGCGGCCGACGCCGAGTCAAGTCGTGGCCATGCCCAACGATGGATCCTTAGCCATCAGCCGGGCCGCGATCGCGTCGAACTCGCGCCGTTTGTCCTCGGTCGCCACCTCACTCGCCTCCCGTCGGACGTGCGTACCCTCGCCCGGACCTCGGATACGTGCCGACTGTCCAGGGCAGTCGCGGACAGCTACAGGCGGCGCCAAGAGCGCGGCAAATCCACGCCTAGGCAATAGTGAACCGCTTACGAAACCGGCGTCAGCGAGTGCCGGGCACGCGGCTCAGGCGTTCCCGCAACGGCGGCTCTTCGATTCTTTCCGCCGGCGCTCACGCGACGCGCCGTGACATGGGCGATCACCTGACACGGCACAAGCACCGGCGCGCCGACGGGGGCGCCGAGCCTAATGAGACGCCGGATGAGCGTCGGGGTAGCGCGGCAGCAATGACGGGCTGGAAGATGTCCGGCTCGACATAGACGACCTCCGCGCCAGGCCACAGACCGGCTCTTCGTCGCGTCCGAAAGCGGCTGGGTCACCCTCCTGGACACCCGTAGATGCCTGCGTACGGTCGCCAGCGGCGACCAACTCGGCGACCGCGCTGAGATCGAAGCTGTGGACTCCACCACCGGCCACAGCGATCGGCGACGCGACAATATGCAAGGTCTTGGTCAGGGCTACAGAGACCGCCGCTCACCGCAACCTGGTACCGCGTGGATGGCGCGACAGCCTCGGGCCTCGCGGCATCGTTGTGCCTCCACCATGTTGTGGTGACCGATAGTTGTCAATCGGCTACAACGCAGCCAGGTGGTGGGTCAGGCTCGGCAGGCGTCCGCATGTCGCCAGGGCGTCGACCGTCGGTGAACGACGATTGCTCATACACCGTCCTCGAACGCTTTGGCGGGGTCGATGCTGGCCGAGAGGAGACACATCGTGGCGGGGCCGCTGACTTCGGAGATGACCACCTTCACGCTCGACAACATGGGCCGTTACCTGTGCAACACTCTGCAGGAGGCGATCGCCAGCACCGGACCTACTGTCGCCGGCAGAACGCGCGGCTTCGACGTGATAGTGGTCGGCGGCGGTTCCTTCGGGTCTGTGGTGGCCAACGGCCTCTTCATGCGGGACGCGACCCGTAGCCGGCGGATTCTCGTTCTTGAGCAGGGACCGTTCGTCCTGCCGGAGCATGTGCAGAACCTGCCCTTCCTGGGCGGCGACCCCGCGTTCACGGTGCCGTGGGTGGTCAGGCCCGGATCCGATCTGGGCTACGCCGGCCTGCAATACGCGGTCGGCGGCCGCTCACTGAGCTGGGGAGGCTGGTCGCCCGAGCTTTTGCACGATGAGCCGGGGGGCGCGGATGAGGGCGTGACACCGCAGGGCAACGACGAGATGGCGGCGTGGCCGGCGACCGTCGTCGCGGATTTGCAGGACCGCTACTTCTACGACGCTGGCGAACAGATCGGGGTGAACGCCACCAACGATTTCATTTATGGCCCGCTGCATCAGGCGCTGCGCCAGATGCTGTTCGATGCGGTCTCCGCAGGCGGCCCGCCGTTCGCGTCGCTGCCGTTGACCGCGCTGCGCAATCACCCCATCGTGCGCGCTTTCCGACGGCGCAATGGGCGGGCGCCGACGGACGCCGAGCTGTTGATGTTCCTCGGCCTGCAGCTGGCGCCGGGGGCTGCGCCGCCGCCGCGAGCCGACCTGCTTAACCTGCTCAAGGTGGAGGCCCCGCTGGCCGTGCAGACGGCTGCCGAGCCCGGCCTGTTCCCGGTCAACAAGTTCAGCGCCGTGCCGCTGCTCGTGCAGGCCGCCCGTGCCGCCGCGGCGGAAACAGGGGGCGTCGGAACCGACGCGGACGGGCGTAAACGCTTGATGGTCGTGCCGCGCTGCCAAGTGCTGGAGCTGGTCACCGAAACCCAACCCGACAACTGGGTCCGCGTCACCGGCGTGCGCGTGCGAGACAACGCAGGAGCCGAACACGTCGTCCCGCTGGCATCGCCGACGGCCGACGGCCGCCAAGGCGTCGCGGTGATCGCCCTCGGCACGATCGAGAGCACGCGACTGGCGCTGACGACCTTCAGCGCATCTCTTGGCGGGCGCGCTGCGCAACGCATGGGTAAGAACCTCATGGCCCACCTGCGCTCCAACCTAAGCATCCGCGTCCCGCGCGCCGCGATCGCCGCTGCCCTGCCCGCCTTGACGCCCGCGGCCCTGAAGGCGCTGCAGGTGTCCGCGCTGTTCGTCAAGGGCAAAGCGAGCGTCGGCGGCGCCGACCGGTACTTCCACCTGCAGATCACCGCCTCCGGGCTGGGCCGATTCGGCAACAACTCCGAAGCGGAGGTGTTCAAGAAGGTGCCTAGCCTCGAGCAACTCACCGCGATGCTGCAGGCTGACGACCAGAGCGTCGTCATCACGCTGCGCGGCATCGGTGAGATGGCGCCGCACAACCCGGACAGCGTGGTTGAGTTGGCGACCACCCCGTCGGACTTCGAAAACGGGCGGCCCCGAGCCTTCGTCGACTTCGGTGACTCCCGGCAAACCGCAGGGGGAAGCCCGCAAACCCAAGCAGATCGCCAGGTGTGGGAGGCGATGGACGCCTTCACCGACCGGGTGGCACTGATCTTCGCCAACGGCGGACCGTTTGAGATCATCATGGCGTCCGGCGGCCGGACCATCCCGGTGCCGGCCGCAGCGACCGCTACCGACCTCGCCGCGCTGCACCCGCACGCCGCCCGGCGCGACCGGCTCGGCACGACCCACCACGACGCCGGAACACTATGGATGAGCGACGACCCCGCCGCCGGGGTCACCAACGACTTCGGGCGCATCCACGACACCACGAACTGCTACGTGGCCGGCCCGGCGCTGCATCCGACGTCCGGTTCGCCGAACCCGATGTTGACCGGCGTGGCGCTCGCCCGCCGCACGGTGACACTGCTGACCGACCAGGTCCTACCCCGCCCACCGGCCTTCGCCCCTCCGGCGCCCTGGCGTGCATTGTTCGACGGCACCGCCCGCTCCTTCAACACCGACTGGGTCCGCACCAGTCCAGACACCAGCAACGGCTTCGCGCTGATCGACGGGGAGATCGTCACCCTCGGAGCCGGAGACTTCGGACTGCTCTACTACGCCCGCGAAGCTTTCGCCGACTTCACGCTCCGCGTCGAATTCCGCATCGCTGATGCGGGGAACCACAACTCCGGCATCTTCGTGCGGTTCCGCGATCCCATGGCGGACCCCACCCCGGTGATCGCCCAACGCATCCGCGACGCCGGCGACGCCCCGCTGTTCGGCGCCAACCGCGCCTGGAGCGCCGTGCACTCCGGCTTCGAAGTGCAAATCGACGACCTCTGCCGCGGCGACTCCAGAAGAGATTTCTACGGCATCCGGCCGGAGCCCGACGGGCTGCGCAAGAACCGCACCGGCGCCATCTACAAAATCCCCGCGGCCGACCCACTACCCGCCGGCGGCGTCGACGCGGCCACCCAGACATACCAGCCCGGACCACCCCTCATCCCCGGACGCTGGTACCAATACGAGATCGATGCCCGAGGCGACACCTATACCGTCGACCTCACCGATCTGGACACCGCCGCACGTACCCGCACCAGCACGTTCACCAACACCGACACCGACCGTGGAATCGGCGTCAGCGGCGGCCAGCCGGCCGGTTACATCGGACTGCAGTCCTACAACAGCGCTCCGGTTGCCTTCCGCCACATCGCGGTCAGAAGCTGATCTCATCACAGCTGCCGGGGCTGAGCCGGTGCGCCGAGTTCGGTTTGCTCGGGGCGCCGCGTAGGTACCGCCGGCGGCGGCGCCGCCTCCCGTACCCAGCAGGCCGCGCCGGAGTGCGTCGACGTCTCGGCCATGAGCATGACTCGACCCGGCAGGGCCAGCGAACTGTGGATGATGCTGGAACCTGCTCTGAACGCGTTCGTGATGGCCATCGACGGCTGACAAGGAAGTCCTCAACAACCTGGGATACACCGCCTTCTAAGCAGAGTCCCGATCGGGGATGCTGGCAGGGTGACGGACAACGATTCCCCTGCCTCTCCTCCCGCTCCGGGTTGGTCGCGTCGCAATGTGCTGCTCGGCGCGGGCGGCGCCGCGGCATTCGCGCTGGCCGGCGGCGCCGCCGGGTACGCCATCGCCAACGCTGGCAAGGAATCGACGGAGACCGGCGGTGCCGGCGCCCAGACCGCGGCTCGGGCCGGACCGCCGAAGTACCGCTCCCGGCCA